>DEHY01000133.1 GCA_002352185.1 Competibacteraceae bacterium UBA2788 | reverse complement strand
CAGCCAGCGCCGGTTGCTTGGCTCCAGAATCACGGTGTATTCCACGGCTGCGCCTTCGGGGATAAAAGGCCTTGGAACGTTGGTCGGCAGTTCCTCGATACGGGTCCAGCGCCGACCATCGAAATTCCATAACACGGGTCCACGCCAGTAGCGCTGGTTTGGCGGTGGAATGGCGCTGCTGAAACGAACCCGGAAGGCCACTTCATCCGATTGGCCCAGCGCGCTGATCGTGCCCGGCGCCATCTCCTCGGACAGGCCGGTGCGACCTTCATAAGCATCCTTGGGCAAACCCCACAGCGGACCAGGGATGCGCGGAAACAGCACAAAGAGAATCAGCATCACTGGAATCGCCAGCAACAACATCCGGCCCGCCAGCCATAACGGGGCCAGCGCGGTCAGACCGGCGTGCTGGCGATGGATCATCACCTGGGCCGCCAGCATGGCGACGATGACCACCAGCAGATAGGCCACCATCGGAATGTCCTGGCTGTGCAGCAGATTGCTCATCACCAGCAGATAGCCTAGGAACACCAGCACCACGCCATCCCGCAAGCTGCGGGTTTCCAGCAATTTGCAGGCGGTCATAGCCGTGAGCAACGCCACCCCGGCGTTGCGGCCAAGCAGGGTGCGGTATTCGAGCAACACCCCGGCGCCCGCCAGCGCCGCCAGAAGCAGCAACAGCCAGCGGGGTGGCAACTCCTGGTTACGGATCACGATGAATCCGCGCCAACCGGCGACGGCGGCGAACAGGGCCGTCAGCCAGATCGGCAATTCACGGGCGTGCGGCCCTGCCGCCAGCACCAGCGCAGCCACCAGCCCGATCAGCGCCTGCGGGGTCAGCAAGTTTTCCTCATCGCTTGCGGAGACGGGGGCGAGGAGGAGGAGACTGCGCCGCTGTTTCCAGAGTCTCATCGAGGCATCCTTCTGGTTCAGCATTGACCCGGAAGCCATCGCTTCAGCATTTTATGAAGGTCGTCCCGGGTGAAGGGCTTGGGCAGGTAATCGTCCATGCCGGCAGCCAGGCAGCGTTCCCGATCAAGGGGAAGCGCACTGGTAGTGAGCGCAATGATCGGGGTGCGGCCCCGGGCTGCGCGATGNNTTAACGGCCATGGACACCTCCAGTCCCAGGGATTCAAGCATGCTCTCGGCCACCAGGCCGTTGACGGGGTTGTCTTCGGCGAGCAGTACGCGCCCGGCGAGCGGTTGCTGCGGTTCCGGCTGGAAACTCTGTGCGGTGGATTGCGGCGCAGTTCCGTCAACAGGGAGCGCGAGGCAAACCGTGAACCAGAACGTCGCGCCCTCTCCCAGCGCGCTCTCGAAACCGATCTCGCCCCCCATCATTTTTACCAGTTGCCTGGAAATCACCAGGCCAAGGCCGACGCCGCCGTATTTGCGCGTGTTGGAGCCGTCGGCTTGAGAAAACGGCTGGAAGAGGTGCGCGCCGGCCTGTTCGGAAATGCCAATCCCCGTATCCCGCACCGTGATGCGCAATCGGCAGGACTGTGTCGCATCGTGACCCGTTTCTCCCGCATCTGCACGGACGACATCCACGCAGACGCTGCCCCGTTCGGTAAACTTGACCGCATTGTTCACCAGATTGGCGAGAATCTGATACAGACGGTCAGGATCGCCCCGCAATCGGGTCGGCACGTCAGCGGCGACGCGCCAGGTCAATTCCAGATTCTTGCGTTGCGCCTGCGGCATCAACGCCTGCAACGTGGTGGCGACGCCGCGCCGCACATCGACATCGGCTTCGGAGAGTGCGAGCTGCCCCGCCTCGATCTGCGAAAAATCGAGGATATCGTCAATAATCCGCAGCAGAGTTTCGCCCGATTCCTTCAGGATACTCAGGTAGCGCCGTTGCCGGTCGGTAAGCTCCGCCTGTTCCGCCAGCAGTTGGGCCATGCCCAGGATGCCATTCATCGGGGTGCGGATTTCGTGGCTCATATTGGCCAGAAACTGCGATTTGGCCCGGCTGGCCGCCTCGGCGGCGTCCCGGGCCTGGCTCAGCGCTTCCTCCACGCGCTTGCGCTCAGTGAGATCATGTACGACCACTTGTACGGCCGGCTTGCCCCGGTACATGAACGGAGCGGCGGCGACTTCCACCGGGAATACCGTTCCGTCGAGTCGCACATAGCGCTCTTCCACTAGGGGAACTGCGGTTTTCATCGTGTGGAGATGTTTCAGCCGCTCCCGCACGATAGGGTGAGAGTCCGGGTGGAGCCGGTCCCAGAAGGATGTGCCGAGCAGCGCCGCCGGGGAATCCGCCCCGAATATCCGAACGCCGGCGGCGTTGATGTAGGCGATTTTTTCGTCGAGATTGATGTAAATGGCGTCGGGCGAGAGTTCGACCAGCTGCCGGTAGGCGTTCTCACTGTCCACCAGCGCCTGCGTGACCTGGCGCAGGGCGCGCGCCGGGATGAGTCGCAATGGAAAAAAAACCAGGAGGCCCAGCGCCAGCCCGACCAAGGCGATCAGTGTGGTTTCCACAACCAGATCGTTCAGCGAGACCACCACCACCACCATGCCCGTTTCGACGCCGAAATCATAAATCGGGTGAACGTGGCTCAGCGTCGGCGCGATCAGTTCCGGCGGCGCCAGGTGGGCGATCCGGGTTCCGTTCTGGTCGATCACCGCAGAGCTGTGTTGCGGATCGACGTACTTGCGCAATACGGCTTCCAGCCGTTCGGACTCGAAGCGCCACAAGCCGGCGTTATGGCTGATGTACTCCGTAACCGCTATGGAGGCGATGCGCGTTTCGCTTTCCAGCGCGCCGCTGCGACTCTGGTAGGACCAGAAGAAAAATGCGGCGGGTAACGCCAGCGTCACCAGCGTTGCCAGCCCTCCTGCCAGCCAGGTCAACAGCCGATCCGTCTGGGAAGGCTTGCTTTTCACGGCTGGCGCGCTGTGGGCATGTAACCGATGCGCTCAATGGCTTCCCGCCCGGACGCCGAGAGCACAAACTCCAGAAAGCCCTGGGCCGCCGCCGACAGCGTGGGTCCGCGCACGATGTAGAGGCTCTTGACGTAGGGATAGGTCCCTTGGGCCATGGCAGCCGGAGTCGGCGCCGCGCCGTTGATGGGAAGGACTTGGAGCTTGCGGTGCCGGCTTTGCATCAGACTCAGATTGGTCGTGCCGAGGGAGCCGGGCGTTTTTTCCAGCAAATCCACATTTTCCAGATCATTGGCGGCGATCACCACGCCGGGCCGCGCCAGGGCGGCGGCGACGGCTGCATCCATCGCCGGCGACAGCCTGCGCATGATGAGAGTGTCCGACTCCATCGGGCTGCGCAACACCAGCCGGATGGGCGAGCCATCAGCCCAGACCGTCACCTTGCCGCTGTAAATCGCCGCCAGTTCCTCGAAGGTAAAACCGGGGTGTGGCTGTTTGCGCGAGGTCGCCACGATAAAGGGCGTGCGACCCAGCTCCCATTCCTGTCCGCCCTGGGCCTTTTCAGTGTCGGCGAGCGGCCTGCCGGGCGCGGCGAGATCAATGGCGCCGGCGAGAACCGCACGAATGGCGGCGTTGCTGCCCATCGGCGGATGGATCACGCGCACCGTAACATCCGGCTTAAGGCTGCGGTACGCCTGGGCGAGATGCTCGACCACAGGAGCCGCAGAACCCGTTCCCCCAACGGTCAGCGTTTCGGCCTGGGCGGAATTCAGCGGATTCGCCAAACCTACCGCCAGCGCGCAAGCCAGGGCCATGACGCTGATTGTGCTGTTCCACACCCGAAATGGCATGGGTTTCTCCTGTGCTTGATTTGGATCTTCAGAAGATTGCGCGAAAATCTTAATACTGTAGCAATCCTGAATGGGTTGTGGCGGTGTCCGGGTGGACGAATCCACCACTCAACGAGGAGCGCTATATCATCCTTAAAAAACGAGATCATCTGATTTTTCCTGCGAAGCAGGCCGGGATCGGGGGCTGATTCCAGATTAAAACAGGGCCAGCGCCTCCAGACAGCGCCGCCGTTGCACCGCACCATGCCCAGGCGGTATTTGCAACCCCGGCAGGCGCAACCCGTACTGACAGCCGTCACTTTCGGCTTTCAATACCCACTGACAAAGCTGCGATAGTCGGGATTCGAGGTTGTCAATGCCCAGCAGGCGCCAATCCAGCCATAGCTCCGGGCGGGCTTGATCGGTGAAGCATTTGACCAGCAGTTGATCAGTGCGGCCTGCGGTTTTCCAGGCAATCCGGCGCGGCGAGTCGCCGGGCGCATAGGGACGGAAACCGGCGTAGTCCTCGCTGCCCAGGCCCTGTTCGCCCAAACCGCTGCCGGTGCTGTTCGGCAATGCCGCCGGCAGCGGTCGCCGCCCGTGCGGCTGTGGATAGATCAGACAACCCGGCGCGAACTCCACCCAGCTCCAGGCTTGCAACAATCCCAGCGGATAGCGGGTCAGCACCCGCAATCGCCCCGGTCGCAGCCAGCCGCGCCGTTCGGCGGGAATCGCCAGGGTGACGACGGCTGCACCCTGGGCGGGCAGGTTCACATAGTGCGGGGGTCGGTCCCGCCATTGCAGGGCGACGCCGTAGCGCGGTCTGGGATCGGGATTTTCCAGCCGAAAGGTAAAGTGCGCGTCCTGGCCGGCGAATGCCGGATCGGCGTGGCCGGGATGAATGATTAGCCCCAGCAGATTGTCATGCGCCTGCCACATGCTGTTCAGCGCCACCGCAGCCAGCAGAAAGGTGAAGGCGAAGCCCATGCTGTTGCTGTAATTGATGGCCCACAGGAACAGCACNNCGGTTCAACTGAACCGGATCGTTCGATGGATGTTGACCGCGCATGACCCACGTTTCGAAGCGCTGCCACAGCATCGTCGCCATGATGGCAATTCAGAGCGGCAGCGCTACGCCAGCGCGCAGGCGTTCGACCAGATGGGGGGTGGACTGTTCCAGATGATCGTCGCCGGGATGCAGGCGATGGCCGACGACCGCCGGCAACACCGTCTGCACATCCTCCGGCAATACGTGATCACGCTGGTGCAGCAGCGCCCAGGCCCGCGCCGCCCGCAGCAGGGCCAGTCCGGCGCGCGGCGACAGGCCGCCCCGGAAATGGCTGGACTGGCGCGAAAAGGTCAACAGCGCCTGAATGTAATCCAGCAGCGGCGGCGCGGCGTGAATTCCGGTCACTTGCGCCTGCGCCTCGTGCAGTTGGGCGGGCGTCAGGCAGGTCGGCAACCGCGCCAGCACATCGCGCCGGTCCTCGCCTTCCAGCAGCAACCGTTCCGCCTGGGCGTCGGGATAGCCGAGTTCAATCCGCATCAGGAAACGGTCGAGCTGCGATTCCGGCAGCGGAAAGGTGCCAATCTGATAAGCAGGGTTCTGGGTGGCGATGACGAAGAACGGATCGGGCAGTTTGCGGGTCTCGCCCTCGATAGTGACCTGCCCTTCTTCCATCGCTTCCAGCAATGCGCTCTGCGTTTTGGGCGTGGCGCGGTTGATTTCGTCGGCCAGAATCAGTTGGGCGAAGATCGGGCCGGGATGAAACACGAAGGTTTCGCGCTGGCGTTCGTACACTGCCGCGCCGAGAATGTCGGCGGGCAACAGATCGCTGGTGAACTGGATGCGNNCCCATCCCCGGCAAGTCTTCGATCAGCAGATGGCCCCGCGCCAGCAGGCAGCTCAGGGCCAGACGGATGGCGTGTTCCTTGCCGAGAATGGTCGATCCGACCTGCCGGATCGCCAGATCCAGCCGATCTTCCAGCACCGTCGCCATCTCAGTCCTGTCGGCGCAGTTCGCGCTGGAACCGTTTGAAGTTTTCCACATAGTGGGCGGCGGAGCGCCGCAAGCCCTCAATCTCCGCCTCGCTCAGCATCCGCACGACCTTGCCCGGCGCACCCTTGACCAGCGAACCGTCCGGGATGATCTGGCCTTCGGTGATCAGGCTGTTGGCGCCGATCAGGCAGTTCTTGCCGATCACCGCCCGGTTCATGATCAGGCTCTTGATCCCGATCAGGCTGTTGTCGCCGATGATGCAGCCGTGCAGCATGGCCAGATGGCCGATGGTGACATCGCGGCCAATGGTGAGCGGGATGCCGGGGTCGGTGTGCAGGATTGATCCATCCTGAATATTGGAATTCTCGCCGATGGTGATGGGATCGTTGTCGCCGCGCACCACCGCGTTGAACCAGACGCTGGCGTTCTGCTTGAGTATGACCGAGCCAATGACGGTGGCGTTGTCGGCGATAAACCAGTCCGCACCGTGAAATTCGACCTTGCGGTCGCCGAGGGAATAAATCACCGCATCCTCCTTACGTTGGGCCTGGAACAGGCTGAGGCAGTATATAACGGGCGACGGCGAACGGCGGGGAAAAAGCGGTCATGCGGGTAAAACCGCCACGCTTCGCTGCGGGTGGGGAAACCGGAGGCAGGGTCGGAGCGCGGCGGGACCGGCAGGCTTACTTCATGGATTTGGCTTCCAGTTGCTTGGCGGTCATGGTGTCGTCATAAACGCCAGCGCCCACGGTATAGTTGCCGGCGGTCAGCATATAGGCGATTTTGCGATGATTGCCCTCAGCGCCCGGCTTGGTCCACATGTACTCGACCCAGCCACCGTTAGCCTTCTTGGCGGCGTCGCACATGGCCGTGCCGAATTCCTTGCCTGTGGCCTTGTCCTTGAGCTCGGTCAGCTTAATGCCCTTGACCTTTTCATTCGGATGAGCCTTCATCGTGCCATTGGCGCAATCAAGCACGAAGACATAGGTGTCTTTCCATGCCCATTTGCCGTCTTTCTTGTCAAATTCCGACAGAGCGGCATCGGCCTTGGCCTTGACCTCGGCGGCGGCTTCCCGGGTCTTGGCGACCACTTCATCGGCGGTCGCCGCGTCGGCGGCCCATGCGCCCGAAGATAGACCCATCGCGCAGAACGCAGCCATGCTCATCAGCAGTTTCTTGTTCATCCTCAACCTCTCTTGGTGTGTCTTGGTTTGGGTTTCCGCCGCCACGGGGGAGCGGCGCCTTCAAACTCTAGTTGCTGAATCCGGGAGCGGCAAGGCGTGACCCGATCAAGCCGGTTATTTTTCTCACACCTCGGCCAGATTGCCGTTCGCTTCCAGCCAGTTCTTGCGATCCCCGGCCCGTTTTTTCGCCAGCAGCAGGTCCATCAGCGCCAGGGTGTCGTCGCCGGCCTCGAGCGTCAATTGCACCAGGCGGCGCGTGGCGGGGTCCATGGTGGTTTCCCGCAATTGCAGAGGATTCATTTCACCCAGGCCCTTGAACCGGGTGACATTGACCTTGCCTTTTTTCTTCTCGGCGCTGATGCGGTCGAGAATGCCCTGTTTCTCGGCCTCGTCCAACGCATAGAACACCTCCTTGCCGACATCAACGCGAAACAGCGGCGGCATGGCGACATGCACATGACCCGCTTCCACCAGCGGGCGAAAATGGCGCACGAACAGCGCGCACAGCAGGGTCGCAATATGCAGCCCGTCCGAATCGGCGTCGGCCAGGATGCAGACCTTGCCGTAGCGCAGGCCGGCCAAATCCCCGGAGCCGGGATCGACGCCGATGGCGACCGCGATGTCATGCACCTCCTGCGATGCCATGACTTCGGCGGAATCCACTTCCCAGGTATTCAAGATCTTGCCGCGCAACGGCATCACGGCCTGAAACTCGCGGCTGCGGGCCTGCTTGGTGGAACCACCGGCGGAGTCGCCTTCAACCAGAAACAGTTCGGTGCGCGCCAAGTCCTGCGCGGTGCAATCGGCCAGTTTTCCAGGCAGCGCCGGGCCACTGGTCACTTGTTTACGCACCACCTTGCGGCTGGCTCGCAGTCGCTGGTGCGCATTCGCCAGCGCCAGTTGCGCAATCCGCTCGCCGATTTCGGGATGCTGGTTCAGCCACAAGCTCAGCGTGTCCTTGACCACCCCGGCCACAAACACCGCACACTCCCGCGAAGACAACCGCTCCTTGGTCTGGCCGGAAAATTGCGGATCGGCCAGCTTGACCGACAGCACATAGCAGCAACCGTCCCAGACATCTTCCGGAGTGATGCGCAGCCCGCGCGGAACCAGGTTACGGAACTCGCAAAACTCGCGCACCGCATCGGTCAGCCCGCCGCGCAAACCGTTGACATGGGTGCCGCCCTGCGGTGTGGGAATCAGGTTGACGTAACTTTCCGCCACCGGCTCGCCACCCTCCGGCAGCCAGGTCAAGGCCCAGTCGGCAGCCTCGCGTTCGCTGCTGACATGACCGACGAACGGCGGATCGGGCAGCAGTGGCGTCTGGCCCAGCGCCTCCTTGAGGTAGTCGGTGAAGCCATCTTCATAATGCCAGACGATTTGCTCACCGCTCGCCTCGTCGGTGAACGCGACCTTCAACCCCGGACACAGCACCGCCTTGGCGCGCAGCACATGCTTGAGGCGCGGCGTCGAGAATTTGGGCGAATCGAAGTAGCGCGGGTCCGGCCAGAACCGCACTGTGGTGCCGGTCGTTCGGCGCGGCGCGGCGCCCACCTCTTTCAGATCGGATGCCTTGTCGCCGCCGGCGAAGGCCATGTGGTATTCCCTGCCGTTGCGCCGCACCCATACCTCCAGTCGGCTGGATAGCGCGTTCACTACTGACACGCCGACGCCGTGCAGGCCACCGGAAAAGCGGTAATTGCGGTCGGAGAATTTGCCGCCGGCGTGCAAGCGGGTCAGGATCAGCTCGACGCCGGGGATGCCTTCTTCCGGGTGAATGTCGACCGGCATCCCGCGTCCGTCGTCGGCGACCGACAGGGAGCCGTCAGCGTACAAAATGATCGTAATTGCGCTGGCATGACCGGCGATGGCCTCGTCCACGCTGTTGTCAACCACTTCCTGCGCCAGATGATTGGGCCGGGTGGTGTCGGTGTACATGCCCGGTCGCTTGCGGACCGGATCCAGGCCGCTGAGGACTTCAATCGCGGAGGCGTCGTAGCTGGTGGCGTTCATGCGGAGGCGGCAAGGGTTGAAATTTGGGCGCTTACCCTAGCGGAAGGGCGGCGACCCGTCCAGAGCGCGGGTTGATTCGGCAGTTTCGGGTTATCCGGCCTTGTGGAAATAACGGTGACGGTAATCGTTTTATCAGCCCCGGTGAGTTAAAATGGCTTCTTATGCAAGCGGCCTGACTCGTATTCAATGACTGCACAATCAACACAAGGAAGATCTCTCGATGGATACTGATGGCGTCACCAAAAATCAATCCCCCTTCACTTCTTTAGCGATAACGCTGGAAAGCAGATGAAGTCGGTCTGGACGATGTCGGCTCCCAATAATGGCGAGAAAAATTTCGGTAAACACCCAACCCAAAAACCGGTGGCTTTATTGGAGAGAATTATAACAGCCCGCAACTCTTGCCTATTGATCCAAGGCTTTCCCCAGATTAAACAGGACGCATCATGTTAAAACCCACTTCACCGGAAAATACCAAGACGGGCGCTGCCATCAGCGGCTATTGCCCTGCGCTGAAAACCGGGTTTCAGGAAATCACCTTGCGGGCGCAGGAAATGCACCACGCTATTGCCGGTCTGTCTTTTCGGGCATTACAGTGGATTCCCGGCTTGGCCGGGCCGGCGCGGTGGGTGAAAAGCGCGCATGATGTTATTGTCGACAGCATCTACACGACGGTTCGCCACAGTGGCGGCGGGCTGCTCGCAGTTGCAGCGTTCGCTGAACCGCACGTGGCCGCTGCTGTGAACACATCTGCCGCTGTACCGCCCGGTCATCTTTCCACTCGCTTGCGCGGCGCGCTGAATGCCGTAGTCGGCGACCACTTGGCCAGTAGCGCCAGCCCGCTTGCGATTACCATGGGGTTCTACGCTGCCGGCCATCCGATTCCCTTCACAGCGGACGGCCTGCGCGCCCACCTGCCCAATCCGGGCGACCGCCTTTGTCTCTTGATCCACGGTTTGGGCTGCGACGAACATCACTGGCAGCGGGCTGCCGTCGCCGATGCGTCGGGTCAGGACTACGGCCAGCAGCTACAAGCCGAACTGGGCTACACCCCCCTTTACCTGCGCTACAACACCGGTTTGGCTGTCGCCGATAATGGGCGACAACTGGCGTGGCAACTACAGAAATTGCTGGCTGTTTATCCGCAGCCGGTGGATGAACTGGTATTGATCGGCCACAGCATGGGCGGGTTGGTGGCGCGCAGCGCCTGCGAGCAGGCCGCCGCCGAAAATCTGTCATGGCTGGATCGCACGCGCATGGTGATCTGCCTCGGATCGCCCCATCAGGGCGCGCCGCTGGAACAACTGGGTCATGCGGTCACGGCGGCGCTGCATCGCTCCGACGTGACCGCGCCACTGGGGAAAATCGCCAATGCCCGCAGTGTCGGCATCAAAAATTTGCGTTATGGCTTACGCGCCGTCAGCCCGCAGCCTCAGACTGCGTCTGCATTATCCGGCGTAGCCTTGCGTTTCATCGGCGCCAATCTGACCAGGAATGCTGATCATCCGCTGGGTCATATCCTGGGGGATGGACTGGTCACGCTGGGGAGCGCCACTGCGCCTTATCTAATGGGCGACGTGGATGCTGTCAGGCTGGGGGGATTAAATCACATGGCGTTATTGAATGATCCGCGAGTGTACCAACAGATTAAAAAATGGCTGAGTGCTTGAATAACGCCCAGCGGGGTCCGGGAAAAAACACCGGCATTTTTAGACATAAAAAAACCGCCAGCAAATCCGGCTGGCGGTCAAGTACAGGATATTGAGCTTAAAACAAGCTTCGCTGTAAAAATCAGCTAAAGCGCTGCTTAGTTAACAATAATGCAGGAACAGGGTAAATCGGGAAGATTGACAGTCCGATCATGGTTTTTACCTACAGCGCCTGTCCGTTATCATGGTTCCTCGCCGACGCGCATGAACACGGTGCCGCCGCAGGCCGAACAGGGGGCGATAGCGGTTGGCGCATGGAAAACCATCAGTTCGCCGCACTGTTCACATTGCAAGGTGCCCGGCCCAGTGATTTCGCCACTGCGATACTCAGCCAGTTCCGCGCCCGCAACAGGTTCCTCGAACGCCAATAGATCCAGCCGCGACTGATCCACGCCCCGCTGGAAAAAATCCAGGATTCGGTCTTCCAGCAACTCTACGTCAAACCGCAGCCAGGCGCGCAGATCGCGTCCGGTGCTGCTCAGATACTGGCCGGCGTCTTCCAGATCGCGCCTCAGATAGCTGCCGATCAGCCGCGCCTCNNTCCATCATCCGGCCATACGCCTGAGCCCGTCGGTTGCCGTGGGTCGGTTCGGTCATCTCGGATTCTTCCTTTGTCGCCATCACACCCAATTCTAGTCGTAAATTCATCGGCTGGGTTATGCTTGACTGCGTCGTATGCGAGCCTTGTCAGGATTACAAACCGCTCCCCGAAATCGCCCGGATGGCATTGACGTGGCGTCATTACCCTTGAAACCCTGCGATATTCCCAATCTGATCACCGGCTTGCGCATCCTGCTCGTGGCGCCCTTCCTGTGGCTGATCCTGGAAGAGCGCTACGGCGCGGCGTTGCTGCTGTTCGTGATTGCCGGCATTTCCGACGCGCTGGACGGTTTTCTGGCCAAATATTACGGTTGGACCAGTGAACTCGGCGGTCTGCTCGATCCGATAGCCGACAAGCTGTTGCTGATCTGCGCAATTCTGGCGCTGGGCTGGCTGAATGAACTGCCGGGCTGGCTGGTGGCGCTGGTGATCCTGCGGGATCTCATGATTCTCGGCGGCGCAGTCGCCTATCATCTGCTGATTGAGCGCTTCCAGGCGGCGCCGCTCCTGATCAGCAAAGTGAACACCTTCATGCAGTTGACGCTGGTTTGCGCGATTATCACCCATTATGGCTTGATCCCGCTGCCCGCCTGGCTGCTGACCGGTTTGATCTATTCCACCGCACTGACCACACTCTGGAGCGGCGCGGCCTATATCTGGCGTTGGGGATATCGCGCCCGGCGTCGCATCCGCTGCCCGGCCCATCCATGCCACCGCGACGGGCGCTGATCCCGCGCCCCGATCTTCAGGAGCAATACCATGGAACGCGAATTCCGTATCCGCTTCTGGCTGATTTTCGTAGCGGCCACTCTCGGCTTGCTGTATCTGCTGGCGCCGGTGCTGACACCCTTTCTGTTTGCCGCCCTGCTGGCCTATCTGGGCGATCCGCTGATTGATCGGCTGGAAGCACGCAAGATAGAGCGTTCCATGGCGGTGACGCTGGTGTTCGGAGTCATCATCGTCGGGCTGCTGTTGCTGATCTTGTTGCTCATCCCGATTTCAACGCACCAGTTCAAGGGATTGATGCAAAAAATACCTGTCTATATTGACTGGTTCCATACCAGCGTACTGCCCTGGCTGCGGGATACGCTGGGGGTTGACCCGGCGCTGTTCGAGTTAAGCCAGTTGCGCGACCGGGTGCTTTCATATGCTCAGGAAATCGGCAACCTGGCCGGCAGCCTGCTGGAGTCGTTACGGGCCTCATCCACGGTGATCTTCACCTGGATTGCCGATGTGGTGCTGGTGCCGGTGGTGACGTTCTATTTGCTGCGCGACTGGGATGTGCTGGTCGCCAGAGTTCGCGAGCTGCTGCCGCGCCGCATCGAGCCGACGGTAAGCAAACTGGCGCGGGAGTCGGATGAGGTGATCGGCGCGTTCCTGCGCGGCCAGTTCATCGTTATGGCCGCACTGGGCGTGATCTATTCGGTGGGACTGGCCATGATCGGGCTGGACGCTTCGCTGCTGATTGGGATGCTGGCCGGCTTGGTGAGCTTCGTGCCCTACCTGGGTCTGATCGTCGGCATTGCCGTTGCCGGCATCGCCGCGCTGCTGCAATTTCACAGCTTCCTGAGTCTGATCCCCATCCTGATGGTGTTCGGCGCCGGTCAACTGATCAGCGATCTTTACCTGACCCCGAAACTGGTTGGCGACCGCATTGGCCTGCATCCGGTGGCGGTACTGTTCGCAGTGCTGGCGGGCGGGCATCTGTTCGGCTTCTTCGGCATTTTACTGGCGCTGCCGGTGGCGGCGGTGATCGTGACGCTGCTCCGCCATGC
>DEHY01000037.1 GCA_002352185.1 Competibacteraceae bacterium UBA2788 | reverse complement strand
AACCGTTCCAGATCAGTGCGCCCGGCCAAATCGGTCATCACCCCGCCGCAGGTGTAGTGCGCCGCCGGCACCACCGGTAGCGGTTCGCGGGTCATATCGAAGCCGTATTCCCGGCACTTGGCGTCAATGTTGGGAAAATGATCACGGATGAAATCCGCCGGCTTGTGGCTGATGTCGAGATAGAGGCATTCCGCGCCCAGCCGCTTCATTTCATGGTCAATGGCGCGGGCGACGATGTCGCGCGGAGCCAGTTCCTGCCGGGGGTCGAAATGGTGCATGAAGCGGCTGCCGTCCGGCAGTCGCAGTATGCCTCCCTCGCCGCGCACCGCCTCGGAGATCAGAAACGACTTGGCTTTAGGGTGATAAAGGCAAGTTGGGTGGAACTGCATGAATTCCATATTGCTGACCCGGCAGCCCGCCCGCCACGCCATGGCAATACCGTCGCCGGTGGAACCGTCCGGGTTGCTGGAATACAGATAGACCCGGCTGGCTCCGCCCGTGGCCAACACCACGATGCGGGCTGCGATCACTTCAACCCGGCCCGTTTGCCGATTCAGCACATAAGTGCCCAAGCAGCGATTGCCGCTCAAGCCGAGCTTGCGGCTGGCGATCAGGTCCACCGCGCTGTAGTGATCGCACAAAGTGATATTAGGGTGCTGGTGGGCGCGCTGCTCCAGCGTGGTCTGAATGGCGCGGCCAGTGGCGTCGGCGGCATGGACGACCCGCCGGTGGCTGTGACCGCCTTCGCGGTGCAGGTGATAGTCCACGTTGCCGTCAGCGGTGGACTCCTTGGTGAAGGGCACGCCCTGGGCGCTGAGCCATTCGATCACTTCCCGTCCATGGGTTACAGTAAGGCGCACCGCGTCGGTGTGGCACAGACCTGCTCCGGCGATCAGGGTGTCTTGCAGGTGCGACTCAATGGAGTCTCCGGCATCCAGCACCGCTGACACTCCACCCTGGGCGTAATAGGTGCTGCCCTCGTACAACGGACCCTTGGCCAGAGCCATAACGTGGGCGCTCTCAGCCAATCGCAGCGCCAGGCTGAGACCAGCGGCGCCACACCCGACAATCAGGACATCGGTGGAAAGACGAGGGGTAGTCATGGCTTGTGAGCAGTTCTGTGAATGGGGTATGGTTGCAGGCGAAAATACCGTGCAGCGCGATTTAGCCCAACGCGATGTCATGGCGCTACTGCATAGTCCACACTATAACACCCCGGCAAGCACACGAACTAACGGAGCAGTCCTTGGTCTACCGACATGCTTGCAGGGAAATCGCTATTGCGTCGAAAGGGGTCTGCCCGGATGGGCGAAGGTCATCTGGATCGTGATTTAGTTCACAGAGTACAGAAAGGCGACAAGGGTGCATTCGATCTGCTGGTGCGCAAGTACCAACACAAGATCATCAAACTGATCTCTCGCTATGTGCATGATCCCAGCGAAGCCCAGGATGTTTCCCAGGAGGCGTTCATCAAAGCCTATCGCGCATTGCCCGGGTTTCGCGGGGACAGCGCTTTTTACACCTGGCTGTATCGCATCGCCATCAACACAGCCAAAAACTACCTGGTTGCCCAGGGCCGGCGTCCGCCGGGTTCTGACATTGATGCTCACGAGGCTGAGCAATACGAAGGTCAATCTCTTCTGAAAGAATACGATACGCCTGAACGGTTACTGCTCAAGGACGAGATTGGGGCGACTGTGTTTCGGGCGATCGAGGAGTTGCCGGAGGATTTGCGCACTGCGATCACCCTTCGGGAGCTTGAGGGAATGAGTTATGAGGAAATTGCCCAAACCATGGGGTGTCCAATCGGCACGGTGCGTTCCCGGATTTTCCGGGCGCGGGAATCGATTGACGCCAAGTTGCGTCCACTATTGAATTAGTTTCGGGATAGAGTCATGGCAGATAAGACGGCTGAAAAACAACCGGCGCAATTCGCCAATGATATGAGCGTCATGGCAAGCCAACTTTCGGCGCTGGTCGACGATGAGTTGCAAGACATGGAGAACGATCTGGTTCTGCGGCGTCTGAGCCGGGATCCCGATGCACGGGATCGATGGGGACGCTACCATCTCATCAGTGATGCGCTACAGGATCATTTGCCCGCAATAATTGATACCGATTTCGCGGCGCGCATCCGCCAGGCCATCGAGGCTGAGCCGTTGCCGCTGCCGGGCGTCAAACCGCTGCCGACCTGGTATAAGCCGGTCACCGGGTTTGCACTGGCCGCATCAGTGGTGCTGATGGCCCTGTTTGGACTCAAGCTGACCCAAACCGACGCCATTCAGCCCACCACCCAATTCGCTGCCGCTACTCCCCCCCTTCCCGCTTCCGCCTCTGCTCTCCCGATCCAGACCGTCGCCTCGATTCAGCGCGGCGATCCTGCCAGTGAACCGGCTCAAGCCCGGTTGGGTAGTTATCTGGTCAATCATAACGGCTATGCGTCCATGAACAGCATGCACGGCATGTTGCCCTATGTGCGTATGGTCGGTTATCACACCGAACGCTAAGACCGCGCATGAAGCGCAAGCTCCTGTATTGTGCGGCCTTGACACTGGCCGCCGGGGCGTTGCCAACGGCCGGTTGGACGCAACCGGTCGTTGAAGACGCCAGGCACTGGCTGGAACGGATGCTGCAATCCACCCGGATTCTGAGCTACGAAGGCACCTTCATTTACGTTCAGGGACCGCACCTCGAGGCCATGCGCATCGTGAATGGCGGTGAAACCGAGGGTCGGCAGCGACGACGGTTGGTTTCATTGAGTGGTCCGCCCCGCGAAATTCTGGTCGCCAACAACAATGTCATCTATCTGTTGCCGAACCAGCCCACCACCCTGGTCGGTGGTGAGTACTCGCGTTCACCCTTCCCGTTGTCCATTCCCCGGGAACTCGGTCGGCTGGAAAGCCATTATGTGCTGGAAATGGTGGGCGAAGATCGCGTCGCCGGGCTGGATGCCCAAGTGATCGCCATCAAGCCGCGCGATATGTGGCGGTTCGGCTACCGGCTGTGGCTAGACCGGCGAAATGGGATAGTGCTGCGCTCGGCGCTGCTAGATGAGAAAGGCTATCCGGTCGAGCAGCTGATGTTTACTGATTTGCAAATCAAGCCCCGGATAGAGGACGCCGCTTTCGCCTCTCCAGCCTTGCCGCCGACGGGCGCGGCAGCGGAAGCGAGTCCAAATCCCAATGGCGCCGATGCGCCTGCTGGCGAACAGGTGGCGCGGTCGGCCTGGCGGATTGATCAACTGCCGGAAGGTTTCGTTAAAGTCTCGCACAACCGCTTTACCAAAGCGCCCAGTCGCCATCCGACCGAACACCTGGTGTTTACCGATGGGCTGGCGACCATTTCAGTGTTCGTGGAAAAGCTGGACGGGACGCCGCCGCTGTTGCAGGGCGGATCCCAAATGGGTTCAATGAACGCCTTCGGCACCGTGGTGAACGGTCATCAGATTCTCGTGGTCGGCGAGGTGCCGGCGGCTACCGTGCAGCGCATCGCTGTTTCAATTCAACCCGATCCCGAGGTCGGCAAGCCATGATCGAGGAACAGGCAGTCGTAGTAGAAGTGGGCGATGGCTACGCCTGGGTGGAAACCCAGCGCCGGTCGGCTTGCAACGCCTGCGCCGCCGGCGAAGGTTGCGGCACGGCGGCGCTGGCGAAGGCATGGGGCGACCGGCGGGCGCGAGTGCGGGCCATCTCGAATTTGCCGCTGCAACCGGGTGACAACGTCATCGTGGGTCTGGCCGAGGGCGCGCTGCTCAGCGGATCGCTGCTGGTCTACCTGCTGCCGCTGGCGCTGCTGCTGGCGGGCGCAGTGCTGGGTCAAGTCGTATTTGCGGGGGCGGGCGATGAACCGGTCATGCTGTCAGGGGCGGTGGGGCTGGGGCTGGGGTTTCTGGCCGCTCGCGCCTGGTCGCAACGATGGCGGAATGATGCGCGGTTTCAACCGGTGGTGCAGCGGCGGCTCGCTGTGGCGACAATGGCTGCCCGTGTGCTTTCTGCGCCTTGATAACGCTATAATCCCCCGCGCCTTTGTGAAAATAGGCGCTCGCAAGCCTCCGGGCCTGAACGGCGACGGGGGCTTTACTTATTATTTACTACGGACGCCTGACGGCAGGGAGTGCGACCGGCGACCGGCCTGTAATGGAATTCATGGATCACATTCGCAATTTTTCGATCATCGCGCATATTGACCACGGCAAGTCCACGCTTGCCGACCGCTTCATTCAAATCTGCGGTGGACTGAGCGCACGGGAAATGGCCGATCAGGTACTCGATTCGATGGACCTGGAGCGGGAGCGCGGCATCACCATCAAAGCCCAAAGCGTGTCGTTGCGCTATCCGGCCCGTGACGGCCACCTCTATCAATTCAACATCATTGATACGCCGGGACATGTGGATTTTTCCTATGAGGTGTCTCGTTCACTGGCGGCCTGCGAAGGCGCGCTGCTGGTGGTGGATGCCGCCCAGGGCGTCGAGGCGCAGAGCGTCGCCAACTGCTACACCGCCATGGAGCAGGGCCTGGAAGTTTTGCCGGTACTCAACAAGATTGACCTGCCCTCGGCGGATCCGGAGCGGGTGGCACGCGAGATTGGCGATATCATCGGTCTGGACGCCAGCCACGCTTTGCATGTCAGCGCCAAAACCGGTTTTGGAATCGCGGAGCTGCTGGAGGAAATCATCGAACGCATTCCGGCGCCGAAAGGTCAGCCGGATGGGGCGCTCAAGGCGCTGATCATCGATTCCTGGTTCGATAATTTTGTCGGCGTGATCTCGCTGGTGCGGGTGGTGGACGGTCGCATCACCCCCAGGCAGAAGATTCAGGTCATGTCCACCGGGCGGGTTTTTCAAGTGGAATCGGTCGGCATTTTCACTCCCAAGCGCAGTGAACAACCGGTGCTAAACGCGGGCGATGTCGGCTATATCATCGCTGGAATCAAGGATATTGACGGGGCGCCGGTGGGCGACACCTTCACTGGAGCGGATCGTCCGGCGACCGAAGCCCTGCCGGGGTTTCAGAAGATTCAGCCCCGGGTGTTCGCAGGATTGTTCCCGGTCAATTCGGATGACTTTGGCAATCTGCGCGAAGCCCTGCAGAAGCTGCGCTTGAACGACGCTTCGCTGTATTTCGAGCCGGAAACTTCGCAGGCCATGGGTTTCGGTTTTCGCTGCGGGTTCCTTGGCCTGCTGCACATGGAAATTGTCCAGGAGCGGCTGGAACGGGAATATAACCTCGACCTGGTGACTACTGCGCCAACAGTGGTTTATGAAGTATTAACCGCTGGCGACGAAATTCTGAAGATTGACAATCCCGCCAAGTTGCCGCCGACCAGTGAAATTGCCGAAATTCGCGAACCGATTATCGTGGCGCATATTCTGACGCCGCAGGATTATCTGGGCGCCATCATTACCTTGTGCATCGAAAAGCGGGGGGCGCAGCGGGGCTTGAATTACGCGGGGGGGCAAGTGCAACTGAGTTTCGAGTTGCCGATGAGCGAAGTCGTGATGGATTTTTTCGACCGCCTGAAATCGGTGAGTCGCGGCTTCGCCTCATTTGAATACAGCCTGGAGCGGTTCCAGGCCGCGCCGCTGGTCAAGCTGGATGTGCTGATCAACGGCGAACGGGTGGACGCGCTCTCCGCCATCGTTCATCGCGACCAGGCCCAGTATCGGGGACGCGAGCTGACGGTAAAACTCAAGCAACTGATTCACCAGCAGATGTTTGAAGTCGCCATTCAAGCGGCCATTGGCAGCCAGGTCATTGCCCGCACCACCGTCAAGGCGTTGCGCAAGAATGTGCTGGCCAAGTGCTACGGTGGCGATGTGAGCCGCAAGCGCAAGCTGCTGGAAAAGCAGAAGGCCGGCAAGAAACGGATGAAGCAGGTCGGTAAGGTGGAAATTCCGCAGGAAGCCTTCCTGGCGGTGTTGCAGGTCGGTAAAAACTCATGAGAGGCGAGGTGTCGCCGCTGGATTGTCATGCCTATGAACATTGATTTTGCCGCTGTTTTAGTCGTGCTGACCGGGTTGACCGGCGGCATCTGGCTGTTGGACGCTCTGGTGTTGGCGCCGCGCCGCGCCGCGCCGGCCGGCGGTGCCGGTCAGATGAAGCCCGTCGCCGAGATCAAGCTGCCGTGGTATGTGGATCTGTCGAAGTCCTTCTTTCCGGTGATTCTGGCGGTGCTGGTGCTGCGTTCATTCATTGTTGAACCGTTCCGCATTCCATCGGAATCCATGGTGCCGACTCTGCTTAAGGGCGATTTCATCCTGGTCAACAAATTTGCCTATGGCCTGCGGCTGCCGGTGCTTGACGCCAAGATTATCGGCAACAGCCTGCCGCAGCGCGGCGATGTGGTGGTGTTCCGCTGGCCCGGCTACCCAGGCCGCAAGCTCAGTGATTACAAATCCGGCGAACCCAGGCCCGGCGATGCTTATATCAAGCGAGCGATTGGCCTGCCTGGCGACCGACTGGAGTATCGTGGCAAACAGCTTTTCATCAACGGCCAGCCGGCGCTTCAGACGCCATTGCCTGCCGATTCCACCCAGCCCGGCTACCAGCAGTTCAATGAGCAATTGGGGCAGATGGTCCACCGCATCCAGTTGCTGCCGGGTTTCCAGCCCCGCCGCGATCCGGATGGGGCCATCGGCTGGGATTATCAGGTGCCGCCGGAACACTATTTCATGATGGGCGATAATCGCGATAACAGCAGCGACGGTCGGGTCTGGGGGCCGGTGCCCGAGAAAAATCTGATCGGCAAAGCATTCTTCATCTGGATGAATTGGGACTGCATTACCTTTAACGGCCAATGCGGTCGAATTGGCGATAGCATCAAGTAGGCGGACGGGGAGTACTAGCGATGCAGGCATTAATCATGAAGCGGAAATCGGGCGGACGGCAGCGCGGCCTGACTGTAATTGGAATGCTGCTGCTGATTGTCGTACTCGGGTTCATGGCGTTGATCGCGATGAAGGTCATCCCCATGTATATCCAGTACTTCACCATCAAATCCACCATTGAGAACATCCGCAAGGAACCGCAACTGGCGCAGATGGGCTTGGCGGAAATTCAAACCGCTCTTCAAAAGCGGTTTGATATTGGTTATGTGGACAAGATCACGGCCAAGGATATCAAGCTCCGCAACGACCGCAATGGGCGGGTACTCGATCTGGTGTACGAGGACGATCAGCCGCTGTTCTATGGATTGCATGTCGTGCTGAAGGTCAACGAAGCGATTCCCCTGACCCCGTGAGCATATTTGCCTCGCGGTTGTGCGCCGCCTTGGGTTATACCTTCCAGCAGCCTGAATTGCTTGAGGAGGCGCTGACTCACCGCAGCGCTTCAGCATGCAATAACGAGCGGCTGGAATTTTTGGGCGATGCGTTGTTGAGCCTGGTGATCGCCGAATACCTGTTCCAGCGCTATCCCAAAGCCAGCGAGGGTGAATTGAGCCGACTGCGGGCCAGTCTGGTTAAAGGTGAAGCGCTGGCGGAACTGGCCCGCCACCTGAATCTGGGTGACGTATTGCGGCTGGGGCAGGGCGAACTCAAAAGCGGCGGGGCGCAGCGTGAGTCCATTTTATCGGACGCGCTGGAAGCGCTGTTCGGAGCGGCGTATCTGGATGGCGGGTTGGCGACCTGTCGCACGCTGATTCTGCATTTGTACCGGGAGAGTCTTGAGGACTTGTCCAGCGCCAGCGAGTTGAAAGACCCCAAAACCCGCTTGCAGGAATATCAGCAAGCCCGCCAACAACCCTTGCCGGTTTACAACGTGCTGGAAATCCGTGGCGAGCCGCACGCACAAAGCTTTACGGTAGAGTGTGCAGTGGCTGAATTCCGTGCGGTCGCAGTAGGGAACAGCCGGCGCAAGGCCGAACAGGAAGCCGCCCGCCATGTGCTGGAGCAGATGCTGTGACCGAACCTGAAACTGAAATCGCAATCACCCACGCCGGCTATGCGGCCTTGCTGGGCCGTCCCAATGTCGGCAAGTCCACCCTGCTGAACCGGCTTATCGGCCAGAAGATCAGCATCACCGCGCCCAAGCCGCAAACCACCCGCCATGTCATTCTCGGCATCCAGACCCTGGCGGAAGCCCAGATTGTCTATGTAGATACGCCCGGCCTGCATCGCCAGACCCGGCGGGCGATGAACCGCTACCTGAATCGGGCGGCGGCCAGTGTGCTGAGCTATGTAGATGTCGTGGTGTTTCTGATTGAGGCTTTACGCTGGACTGAAGAAGACGAAGACGTGCTGCAACGGCTGACCGGGTTTCCGGGGCCGGTGGTGCTGGCGGTCAACAAGGTGGATCGCATCGCCGACAAGGCGCGGTTGCTGCCATTCCTGCGCGAGATGGCCGATCAGCGGGATTTCGTCGAGGTCGTGCCGCTCGCGGCGATCAAGGGTGATAACGTGGCGGCATTGGAGCGAGTCATCGCCCGATTGCTGCCGGCTGGGCCGTTTCCGTTCCCGGAAGACCAGATCACCACGCTCAGTGAACGCTTTCTGGTGGCTGAATTGATCCGCGAGAAACTGACCCGACTGCTGCGCGAAGAACTGCCGTATGCCTTGACGGTGGAAATTGAGCAATTTACCGAAGAAGGGCGGCTGGTGCGCATTAACGCCGTGATCTGGGTCGAGCGCCAGACCCAGAAAGGCATCGTCATCGGCGAGGGTGGGGCGACCCTGCGCGCAGTGGGCCGCCAAGCCCGCGAGGATATGGAACGTCTGCTTGGCCGCAAGGTGTTCCTGGAAACCTGGGTCAAGGTGCGCGAGGGCTGGTCCGACGACGAGCGGGCGCTGCGGAGCCTGGGCTACGCCGATCCCGGATCATCCTGATCGGACCGCATCCGCTGCGCCGTTTCATGCGCGTTCTGCTGCAAGCCGCCTTCATCCTGCATCGCCGCCCCTACCGCAATAGCAGCCTGTTGCTGGAAGCCTTCAGCCAGGAACGGGGGCGTCTGGGTTTGGTGGCGCGTGGCGCAGTGGCGCCCCGGTCGCGGCTGAAAGGTTTGTTGCAGCCGTTCGCGCCGTTGCTACTGTCTTGGACCGGCGGCGGCGAACTGGCGACGCTCATCGCTGCCGAGGATACGGGACTTCCCGCGTCCTTGCCGCCAAACCGGGTGCTGGCCGGGCTTTACATCAACGAGTTGCTGGTGCGCCTGCTGCCGCGTCTGGACCCGTTGCCCGGCCTGTTTGCCGCCTACGCAACCCTCTTGGCGGAGCTGGCGACGGCGCCTGGCGAAGAGCCACCGCTGCGGCGCTTTGAGAAGCGGCTGCTGGAAGAACTGGGCTACGGCCTGACCCTGGATTGCGAAGCCATCAGCGGAACGCCCATCGTCGCCGAGGATCAGTACCGCTATGTCCTGGATCGGGGGCCGCTGGCTGCGGATCGAACCGATCGGGGTGTACTGATCTCCGGTCAAGGATTGCTGGCGCTGCGCGACGGGATTCTGACTGATCCCGCCGTGCTGCGGGAAGTCAAGCGGCTGACCCGCGCCGCGCTGGCGGTACAGTTGCACGGGCGAGGGCTAAAGACCCGGGAACTGTATCGGATCAAGCGGGAATCTCCGCCGAAGGCATTCTGATTCACGCCCAATCGGCGCACGAAAGTCCATTAATCCGCGCAAAGTGCGCCAGGTTATGGGTGATGAGGGTTGCATTCACCGTCAGGGCATGGGCCGCGATCATCGTGTCGTGGTCGCCGATGGGCTGCCCCGCCTGGCGCAGCATGGCCCGTAAAGTTCCATACCGGTCGGCGGTCGGGGCATCCCACGGCAGGGTGACTATCGTTTGCAGGAAGGATTCGACCAGCATTGCCAACCGGGGGGATTCCGGGCGCAACGCCACGCCAAACCGCAGTTCCGCCCGCGTGACGGCGGAGATGGCGACCTGTTGCGGATTCAGGCTCCGCAAGCGGCTATCGAGCGCGGGATGGCTCCCCTTGATGACGTAGCTGCAAATGTCGGTATCGAGCAGGAAACGGGGAGTCATTCCCGCCACTCGGCAAAGGGATCATGGTCAACGGTCGGCGGATCGTGCGGGATCAGCGGAAAATCGCCTACCTCATGTCGGTTGGGAGTCATTCCCGCCACTCGGCAAAGGGATCATGGTCAACGGTCGGCGGATCGTGCGGGATCAGCGGAAAATCGCCTACCTCATGTCGGTTCTCGGCCAACACCCGATCGCGCAGGGCCAGAAAATCGGCCCAGGACGCAGGGTGCGTTGATAGAATGACATTCCCGGTGGGTTGTTCGCGCCAGACAAAAACCTCACCGACATCAAAACGAAATTCAGCGGGCAGGCGCACCGCCTGACTGCCGCCATGCCGAAAAATCTTGGCGGTTTGCATGCAAAGGCTCCTCGCGTGGATCGCATAGATACATTATATATCTATGCTTGAGGTTCGCTCCAGCGCGCCGCACGTTGTTTCGTCGGTTATTGTGGATAAAAGTCCCCCGAAAACCGAAGCGAGCGAAGATTAAAGTAAACGATCCCATGCCGCTTTTTAAGACATGGGGTTTGCAACAGGCGCTCGAACGGTTGACCGCTTCGGGGATCGCCGAGGATCAGGCCCGGCGCCTGCTCGGGTTGGTGTAGCGGCGGTTCGATGGCTGGGCGAGCGCCGCTACCGGAAAGTTCGCAAAATCGCCTGGGTTTCCGCCGCTGGCATACGCGGCCCCAGGCGCGTCACCAGTTTGGCCGCTGCCGCTGAAGCCAAAGCCCCGGCGCGCTGATGCTCCCAACCCTGCCCCCGGCCATAGAGGAAAGCTCCGGCGAACATGTCTCCGGCCCCAACCGTATCCACGGCTTCCACCTTGACCGGGTCAATATCAATCAGCGTCTGA
Source organism: Competibacteraceae bacterium UBA2788 (assembly GCA_002352185.1). Classification (GTDB taxonomy): domain Bacteria; phylum Pseudomonadota; class Gammaproteobacteria; order Competibacterales; family Competibacteraceae; genus Contendibacter. Next base: position 635 of record DEHY01000037.1, on the reverse strand, counting down.
CCATCCCAAACCAGCGCGCCTTTGGAACCCCGCGTGATCACAAATTCCCGGCAGAGAGTCTTCAGATGGTCCACCGAGTGGATCAAGTCTGCAACGCCCACCAAGCCCTTGGCCTCGTCCTCGTTGGCGAAGAGCAGATCCACGCCTGAGCCGATCATCTCCAGCAGCCCCGCCTTGAAAAACCGGACCATATTGGGGTCGGACAGGGAGATGGCGGTTTTAACCCCGGAGGCCTCAGCCAGGCGCTTGGCGGCGATGCACGCCTGGCGCGCCGTCTCCGAAGTGACCAGATAGCCTTCCATGTAGAAATAGGCCGAGCTGCGCAGGGCGTCCTCGACCAGTTCTTTCTCGGACAATCCCCCGCTGATCCCCAGGAAGGTGCAGAGAGTGCGGTCGCTGTCTGGCGTGACCAGCACCACGCAACGGCCGGTATGGCCTGATTCCTTCTCGGTATGGTGATTGGTGTCCACGCCGCCATCGAGCAGATCCTGCATATAGAAGTGACCGAGATCGTCCCCCGCCACCTTGCAGGAATAGAAGCTGGTCCCGCCGAACTGGCGGACCGCGATCATCGAATTGGCCGCCGACCCGCCTGAACTGCGTTGATGAGCGTGTGCGGCCAGATGATTCATTAT
>DEHY01000018.1 GCA_002352185.1 Competibacteraceae bacterium UBA2788 | reverse complement strand
TCCATGGTCGCCATCGCCAGGCCGGCGCCGTTGACCATGCAGCCGATGCTGCCGTCCAGGGCGACGTAGTTGAGGCCGATTTCGTGGGCGATGTGTTCGCGCTCGTCCTCCTGGGTGGGATCGCGCATCTCGGCGGTGTCCTTGTGCCGGTACAGGGCGTTGTCGTCCAGGCTGACCTTGGCGTCCAGCGCCAGCACTTGGCCTTCGGGGGTCACGATCAGCGGGTTGATCTCGACCATGCTGCAATCCTTTTGCACGAACAGGTTGTAGATCCCGGTCACCACCTTGACCAACTGTTCGACTTCGCTCTTGTTCATGCCCATCTTGAAGCCGAGGTCGCGGGCCTGATAGGGCTGGATGCCGGCAATCGGATCGATGGTCAGGGTCAGGATCTTTTCCGGAGTCTTGGCGGCGACTTCCTCGATGTCCACGCCGCCCTCGGACGAGCCGATCAGGATGACGCGCTTCTTGCTGCGATCCACCAGGCAGCTCAGGTAGTACTCCTTGGCGATGTCCACCCCGTCCCGGATCAGCAGAGCATGAATCGGGACGCCCTCGGCGCCGGTTTGCTTGGTGACCAGAGTGGAGCCGAGCAGCCGACCGGAGACTTCTTCTACATCCTGAATCGTGCGAACGAACTTGACACCCCCGGCCTTGCCGCGCCCGCCGGCGTGGACTTGGGCCGCGACCACCCAGGGGCCGCCCGGACGGATCTCCTTGGCCGCCTCGACCGCCTGCTGCTGGGAGTTGACCTTGATACCCTTCGGCGTCGGCACGCCGAATTGCCGGAACAGTTCTTTGGCTTGATATTCATGAAGGTTCATGCGGATTACATCCCCCTTTCAGTTGGAGCGCCTATTCTATCGCGAAAAACCCTAATCTTCACGTTCCGCCGCACGATAAGCGTCGGCGCACCTTCACTATAATAATCACCATTGTTCATCGCCGAGGAATCGCCGCCGCGCGCCATCCCATCATGATCGTTTCCGACCCGCTTGCCGGATTCCATAAAGATCGTTTTCCCGACCGCCGCCACCTGTGGCGAGTGTTTCGCGTTTCTCATATCTACCGGCTGATCCTGGTAATGTTATTGCTGGGTGCAGTCGGGCTGGATGAGCAGAGTCGGCTGTTCGGCAAACAGGAGCCGACGCTGTTTCTGGGCGCGGCGCTGGCCTATCTGGCGCTGACTCTGCTGTCCATGGCCGGCGCCTACTGGCGGCGACCGAAGTTGCCGGTGCAGGCGCATGTGCAGATGCTGGTGGATTTGCTGGCGCTCACGGTCATGATCCACGCCTCCGGCGGCCTGAACAGCAGCCTGAACAGCTTGCTGATCACCGCAGTCGCCGCCAGCGGCATCCTGCTGCCGCTCAGTTCAGCGCTGCTGGCCGCCGCGCTGGGATTTTTCCTGCTGGCAATGTCGTGGCTGGTGAATCAGTGGCACATGGTCCAGGCGCGTGCGCCGGAACCCTGGACTGCCTTAATCAGCCAGTTGCACAACGCCACCGATGATCTGGTTCACCTAGGTGTGCTGGGCGCGGTGCTGTTCATTGCCGCCGCGCTGACCTACGCGCTGGCGGAACGGGCGCGGCGCAGCGAGGCGCTGGTCCGCCGCCGCACCGTTGAGCTGCTGGACATCGCCGAATTGAATCAGGGCATTATCCGCCACCTGCAAAACGGCGTGGTGGTGGTAGACGCCATTGACCACATGGTGCTGATCAATGACACCGCTCGAACCATGCTCGATCAGCCGAACGCGGAAGCGGGCATGACGCTGGATGCGCTATCGCCGCCGCTGGCGCGGCAACTGCGGGCGTGGCGGGACCGTGGCGGGCTGGAGGTTCCCGCCTTCCGTCCGGTTGAACACCGTCCGGAACTGATTCCGCGTTTCACCGGGCTGAGCGGTCAAGGAGCGGCTACCACGCTGATTCTACTGGAAGATTCCGCCCAGGCCGCCGAGCGGCTGCAACAGATCAAGCTGGCGGCACTGGGGCGGCTGACTGCCGGCATCGCCCATGAGATTCGCAACCCGCTGGCAGCGATCAGTCATGCCGCGCAGTTGTTGCAGGAGTCGGCCAGCGCCAGCGCCAGCGCCAGCGACCGGCGGCTGGCGCAGATCATTCACGATAATGTCAGGCGCGCCAATCGCATCATCACCGATGTGCTGGATCTGGCCCGCCGCGACCGGATCAAGCCGGAACGGCTGGCGCTGGCCGCCTGGCTGGAAACCTTCAGCCAGGAATTCATCCGCGATCTGGACGGACCGTCGCCGGCATGGAATCTAACCGTGGAGCCGGGCGATCTGACGGTGTGCTTCGATCCGCACCAGCTCCGGCAAGTCCTGTGGAACCTGTGCGCCAATGCCTGTCAGCACGGAGTCCGGCCCGGCGAGATCCCGCAGCTTGCCGTGCGTGCCGGTCTGGAAAACGGACCGGGGCGACCGTTCCTTGAGGTGCGCGACGCGGGTCCCGGCATCCCGGCGGAAAATATCGCTAAACTGTTTGAGCCGTTCTTCACGACCCGATCCAAGGGTACCGGACTGGGCTTGTATCTCGCCCGCGAATTATGCGAGGCCAACCGTGCCCAGTTGCAATATCTGCCCAGCGCCGAGGGCGGCAGCTGCTTTCGTATCGCCTTTGCGCCCACTCACCCAGCCCCGGAGATGGAGTAATGGATGCCTGCAATGCCTTGATCGTGGATGATGAAGCTGATATTCGCGAGCTGATCGAGATGACTCTGCTGCCGCTGGGGATCCATTGCCTGCCGGCGGAGACTCTGAGCGAGGCCCGCGCCCTGCTCAAGCACCAGTCGTTCAACTTTTGCATCACTGACCTGCGCTTGCCGGATGGCAGCGGGCTGGAACTGGTGGCGCATATTCAGAAACAGCACCCGAATCTGCCGGTGGCGGTCATTACCGCCCACGGCAATGTGGAAAGCGCAGTCGAGGCGCTGAAGCTGGGCGCTTTCGATTTCGTTTCCAAGCCGTTCGATCTGGCGGTGCTGCGCGACATGGTGGCAGCCGCGCTGCGGTTGAACCGCACCAGTGAGAGAAGTCCCGACGACAGCCGCCCGGCCTTGCTGGGTCAGTCGGCGGCGATAGCCGAAGTGCGCGTACTGATCGCCAAGCTGGCGCGCAGCCAGGCGCCGATCCTGATCAGCGGCGAATCGGGCACCGGCAAGGAGCTGGCGGCGCGGCTGATTCATCTGTCCGGGCCACGGGCCGATCATCCCTTTGTTCCGGTCAATTGCGGGGCGATTCCCGAACATCTGATGGAGAGTGAATTCTTCGGCTACAAGAAAGGCAGTTTTACCGGCGCGACCCAGGACAAGGGTGGGCTGTTTCAGGCGGCGCAGGGCGGCACGCTGTTTCTGGACGAAGTGGCGGATTTGCCGCTGCCGATGCAAGTGAAGCTGCTGCGGGCGATTCAGGAACGGGCGGTGCGTCCGGTCGGCGCGTCTGCCGAGGTTGCGACCGATGTGCGCGTACTCAGCGCCAGCCACAAGAATCTGGCGGCGCTGGTGCGGGATGGCTCTTTCCGCCAGGATCTGTTTTACCGCCTGAACGTGATTGAAATGCGGTTGCCGAGCCTGCGCGAGCATCCCGATGACATCCCGGAGCTGGTCGAGGCGATTATCGGGCGGCTGAGCCGACAGACGGGTTTACCGAAACCGCGCATGACGCCGTCGGCGCTGGCGGCGCTGCGGGCGTATGCCTTCCCGGGCAACATCCGCGAGCTGGAGAATATTCTGGAGCGGTCGTTCACCTTATGCGAGGACGGTCTGATTCAGGCGGACGATTTGCTATTGCCGGAGATGGCGGAGTCGTCGCTCCGGCTGCGACCGGCGCCGCTGGACGCTGAGCGGGAGCCGCCGCCGACCGACGCCGCGCCGCGCCGCGAATTCGAGCCGAGAACCGTGCCTATTCTGCAACCGCCGACGGGTAATCTGGAGGGCTATCTGGAGGAGATCGAGAAGGCGGCGATTCTGCGGGCGCTGGAAGCCACCCGTTATAACAAGACCGCCGCCGCCGAAAAGCTGGGGATTACCTTTCGGGCGTTGCGCTATCGGTTGAAGAAGCTGGGAATGGAATGAGGCGACAGATTGCCTGTCACGCGAAACCCACGATGGCCGAACACGATAATAGTTACAAGCTGCTGTTTTCGCACGTTGAACTGGTCACCGACCTGCTACGGGGCTTCGTCTGCGAGCCGTGGGCAGCGCGGCTCGATCTCGCCACCTTGGAGAAGCTGAGCGATCTGCATGTTAGCGATGACTTGCGCGACCGGGCGGATGATTTGATCTGGCGGGTGCGCCGGCGGGATGGGCGCAAGCGTGAGCGGTGGTTGTATGTTTATTTGTTGCTGGAGTTTCAGTCGCGGGTGGATCGGTACATGGCGTTGCGGGTCATGGCGTATGAAGCGCTGCTGTACCAGGATTTGCTGCGAACGAAACGACTGCCCCGTGGGCAACCGCTGCCCCCGACCGTAGCCATCGTGCTGTACAACGGCAAACAGCGCTGGCGAGCGCCCTGCGAACTGGCCGAACTGATGGCGGCGGTTCCGGCGGATTTACAGGCGTATCAGCCATCGCTGCGCTATATCCTGCTGGATCAAAGTGCAATGCAAGTCTCAGAACTGGCGTCCATGCGTAATCTAGCGGCGGCGTTGTTCCGGCTGGAACACAGCCGCACCCCGGAGGACGTGCGGCAAGTGGTGGATGCTCTGGTAATCTGGCTGGATGATTCCGATCAGGCCAGTCTGCGGCGGGCGTTTGCGGAGTGGCTCCGACAGGTGGTATTACCGGTGCGACTGCCGGGAGTGGTCATTCCCGAGATGCGTGAATTGACGGAGGTGCAAAGCATGTTGGCGGAACGAGTGAAAGAGTGGACACGCGAGTGGAAAAGAGAGGGGTTGCAGGAGGGGTTGCAGGAGGGGTTGCAGCAGGGGTTGCAGCAGGGGTTGCAGCAAGGGTTGCGACAGGGTCGCATTGAAGGCGAGACCACACTGTTGCAACGACAGATCGAGCGTAAATTTGGGCTGTTGGACGAGGCCACGCGGGCGCGGCTGGCGACGGCGGATAGTGAAACGCTCTTAATCTGGGGTGAGCGGGTGTTGACGGCGGGGAGCCTGACGGAAGTTTTCGGGGAGACGCCCATGTGCTAAATTTCTTTGCAGGATCGAGAAGAATGCCGCTGGCAATTTAGTCCGGCTGCGAAATCCCCCCAACCCCCATTTGGCAAAGGGGAGCGTGAGCGCAACGAGCGGGGGATTCTGCCCAGCCGGCGCCGCTTCCGCAACGCAAACAGGATGGCTATCAATCATGGTTATGGAAACAAACCCTCCCGTGCGCAAGTTTTCCGATTTTCGCATCCCCGTATGGCCGCCCATTCCAACCCTGCCGAATTTTAGCTGACCTTTTTTGTCACCACCCACCGTTTCCCGTCACCCATTGCCAGTAAAAATTCCGCCGCCGAATCCATATATTCAATATCGCTCTGTGCGCAATCGGATATTTTTATTATTTTTCATGATGTTAATTAAAACCTGATGGATTCATCGTCATTGGCACATGCGCTGCATTACCGAACCGCGAAGGGATTGAAAGCAAATCCCCTAACTTCCCAGACCCAAACCGGGGTTTTATCTCAAGCGCAGTAAGGAAAGGAGTTACCCATGAAGAAGTTGCAGAAAGGCTTCACCCTGATCGAACTCATGATCGTCGTGGCGATCATCGGTATCCTGGC
>DEHY01000056.1 GCA_002352185.1 Competibacteraceae bacterium UBA2788 | reverse complement strand
CTTTAGGCCGGGGAGGAGGTCAATAAGTTACCGGTTGAGAAACCTGCATGACCGAACATCTGACCGCGCTGCTGTCACTGGCTTGGCTGCTGTGGATCGCGCTGGTTGCGGTCGGGCTGATTCTGGAGCGGCGCTCGCCGACCGCCACGCTGGCCTGGCTGCTGGCGCTGCTGTTCATGCCCTACTTTGGTTTCCTGGTGTATCTGCTGTTCGGGCCGCGACGGCTCCATCGGCGGCGGCGGCGTTATGGCCGCGCCCGCGCCCGCCTAATCCAGTCTACCCACCATCTGCGTTCCGGCTTCGCGCCATCCGGCTTCCCGGTTGCCGGCCTGGAACGGCAACTGGCGCGACTGCTGGAACGGCTCGGCCAGGGCGCGCCCAGCCCGGCCACGGCAGTCACCGTGCTGGAAACCGGCGATACCTGCTTTCAGGCGCTTGAAACCGCTATCGCCGCCGCCCAGCGCCATATCCATCTCGAATACTACCTGTGGCAACCGGATCGGGTTGGAACCCGGTTGCGCGATCTGCTGGTAGAAAAAGCCCGCGCCGGAGTCGCAGTGCGGCTCCTGCTGGATCCGATTGGCTCGGACCGGATCACCCGCCGTTTCCTGCAACCGCTGCGGGATGCGGGTGGAAGGACCGCCTGGTTCAATCCTCTGCGCCTGCGCCGACTGCGACCGCACCACGTCAATTTTCGCACCCACCGCAAGATCGCGGTTTGCGATGGCCGAATTGGTTTTACCGGCGGCATCAACGTCAGCGATGAACACAGCGCGAGTTGCAGCAGCGTGGACGCCTGGCGCGACACGCATCTGCGCATCGAGGGCGAGCCGGTTCACCGGCTGCAATTCATTTTTCTGGAAGACTGGTACTTTGCCACGGATCGTGCGCCCTTCGAGCCGGAATTCTTCCCGCATTTCCCCCCGCATTCCGCTGGGCCCTGGTTGCAAATCATCGAATCCGGTCCCGATAACAATCACTATGCCATTGCCCAATGCTTCTTTGCCGCCATCACCGGCGCCCAGCGGCAGATATTGCTGTCCACGCCCTATTTCGTACCGAACGAGGCCCTGAACACGGCCCTGATGAGCGCGGCGCGGCGCGGGGTGGAGGTGAACCTGCTGACACCGAAACGCAGCGACTCGCGGCTGGTCACTGCCGCTGCGCGCAGTTACTACGATGAACTGGTCAACGCCGGAGTCCTCATTCACGAATACGGCCCGCCGATGCTGCATGCCAAGCTGCTGGTGGTGGACGAGCGCATCGCGGCCATTGGCAGCGCCAATTTCGACAACCGCAGCCTGGCGTTGAATTTCGAGGCGATGGCGCTCCTCTACGATGCCGGACTTGCGACGCGACTGGCGTGCAGTTTCGCCGCCGACTTGCAATGCGCCCGTCGCTATGTCAAATCCGGTCGCCGCGCTCCTTTCGGCCGGCGGCTGGCGGAAGCGGTCGCCCGGCTGCTATCGCCGCTGCTGTGAACGTAGCCTTTACCGGGTTTCGGCCTATGCCGCACGAGCAGACTTTAACCCGCGATGATCGCGGCTTGCGTGCGTAAATGACTTCCATTTTGAATCTGACAGGCGGCGATTCGGATGGGCCGGGGATACCTGATTCTCCGGATTTCAAACTATAATTTGCCTGAATAAAGCCTTGGGCGCCCACCATCGGGAGATTCGGCCATGACCCGTTTTCCAGCTTCATGCCGCTTGTTGTCTGCATTCCGCCCCTGGATCGCCCTGCTGTTCCTAGCCGGCCTGGCGCCGCCAGCGCCAACCCTGGCGGTTACGCCGGATTACGCCACTGACGCCTTCGCGCCCTCTCCCATCATCCAGCCCGATCCCAATCCGGCAACCCGTCTCCCCAAACCTATCCTCGATCCCCTGTCGCTGGAAGATCGCAGCGCCCTCAACCAGAATTGTCCCATCAGGGTCATCGTGGAATTTGATCAGACGGAAGCGGTGTCCATCGCTGAAACCCGGCGCCGCCAAGCCGCCCTGCCTCACGATGACGCCGCCATCCTGGCCGAGCGCGTCTCGCGCTATCGTCAACGCAAGGAACAAACGCTGACGGCGTTGTCGGCGGAGTCATTCACTGTGGTGCGCGACTACAGCCATCTGCCGATGAGCGCATGGCGCATACCGTCGGCGGCGGCGCTTGACGCCTTGCTGCGGCAGCCCGGCGTCAAGGCGGTGTACTCCGACGTTAAACTGAAACTCATGCTCAGCGAAAGCCTGCCGCTGATCCGGCAACCGGAAACCGCCGCCCAGGGCGGCGTGGGCAATGGCGTCACGGTCGCTGTACTCGACACCGGGGTGGACTACGCGCGATCTGCCTTCGGGAGCTGCGCTGCGCCAGGCGGATCGTGCAAGGTGGCGTTCGCGCAGGACTTTGCACCCAACGACGGCGCTCTGGACGACAACGGCCACGGCACCAATGTCGCCGGCATTGTGCTTGGCGTCGCGCCCGGCGCCCGGATCGCAGCGCTCGACGTATTTGAAAACGACCTTGCTTCGTCCACTGATATCATCGCGGCGATCAACTGGGCAATTGCCAATCAGGCGACCTACAACATCGTTGCCATGAATCTGAGCCTGGGCGGCAGTCGCGCCGCCTCGCCCTGCGCGTCTGATGTCTTTGCAACCCCTCTTGCTAACGCTAAAGCCGCCGGCATTCTGGCAGCGGTCGCTGCGGGGAATGAGGCTTACAAAAACGCGCTGTCCTCGCCGGGCTGCGCCCCGGCGGCGGTCTCGGTGGGCGCAGTGTACGACTCGGCGATGGGCCGCATGGCGTGGAGCAACTGCACTGATGCCGCCACCCAGGCCGACCAGGTCACCTGCTTTTCCAACAGCGCCAGCTTCCTGACCCTGCTGGCGCCTGGGGCGCGCATCACCGCCGCCGGCATCACCCAGAGCGGCACTTCGCAGGCCACGCCGCATGTAGCGGGCGCGATAGCCGTGCTGCGGGCAGCATATCCCGGCGAGTCGGTGGATGCGACCATCGGGCGGCTGACCAGCACGGGCCAGCCGATCACCGACACCAATGGCGTCACCAAGCCGCGCATCGATCTGTTGAGCGCCTTTACCAGCAACCGCACGGCCTATTCGCTGACGGTCGCCAAGAGCGGCACCGGCGGCGGCACGGTGAGCAGCAGCCCATCCGGTATTGATTGCGGCGCGACCTGTAGCGCGAATTTTGCGGGTGGCGCCTCAGTCACCTTGACCCCGCAACCCGCGACGGGCTCAGTCTTCGGCGGCTGGGGCGGGGCCTGTTCGGGGACTGGCGCCTGTCAGGTGACGATGAATGCCGCCAGGAGCGTTACGGCGATCTTCAATGGAGCCAGTGGAGACATTTCCCTGGCCGAGGCCCTGGATAATGCGGCCCTGAACTGGCGCGGCGGCGGCGACGCCGGCTGGCGGGGCGTACAGCTAAGCGACCGCGACGCAGCGCAAAGTGGCGTGATCGGCGATGGACAGTGGTCGGAACTGTCCGCTACGCTGACCGGGCCAGGCGCCCTCACTTTCCAGTGGCGCGCCTCGTCCGAGGCCGACTATGACTATCTGCTGTTCTACATTGATGATGTATTGCAGGACTGGCTCAGTGGCGAAACCGGCTGGCTGACCCAGACGGTGAATATCGGTGCGGGCGTCCACGAAATCAAGTGGATTTACTTCAAGGACGATTCATTCTCCGAGGGCAGCGACGCCGGCTGGGTGGATGCTGTCGCTTTCACCACATCTCAAGCCAGCTTGCCGGATCTGACGGTGGTTGAAACGACCAGTCCCGCTAACGGCGCGCCCGGCGGCAAGATCGCCGTAGCCGCCACGGTTGTGAACCAGAGCGCCGTAGCGGCGGGCGCTTCCCGGCTGACTTTCTTCCTGTCGAGCGATGCGACGATCACCACAAGCGACATCAATACCGGCTGGGGCTGTTCGCTTGACCCCATGGCGAGTGGCGCCACAGTGCGATGCAGCGGCGATATCGTGATTCCCGCCACAGTGCCGACTGGAAACTACTATCTGGGCGCCTACGCCGATAGTGGGGGGTCGGTCGCGGAAAATAATGAAAGCAACAATGGCCTGGCGGCGGCGAACCCGCTGTCCATCGCCAATTCTCTGCTGGCGCTCACCCTGGTCAAGAGTGGCGCCGGCAGCGGCAAGGTAAGCAGCAGTCCGGCGGGGATTGATTGCGGGGCGATTTGCAGCGCAAATTTCACGCCAGGCGCAACGGTTGTCCTGACGGCGCAGCCGGCGGCGGATTCCGTATTCAGCGGGTGGGGTGGAGCGTGCGTGGGAACCGGCAACTGCACGGTTAATATGGATGCGGCCAAGAGCGTTACGGCTGCTTTCAGCCTCGCTCAGTCCCAACAGACGGCCAAGGTTGGCGTGTTCCGCAACGGCCAATGGTTCCTCGACGCCAACGGCAACGGCGCGTGGGACGGTTGCGGCACGGAGTTCTGCTTCACCGGCTTCGGTCAGGCCGGCGATCTGCCTGCCTCCGGCAATTGGGACGGCGGCGGCAAGAGCTACATCGGGGTATTGCGTTCCGGCACCGGTCAATGGTTCACGGACCGTAATGGCAACCGGCAATGGGATGGCTGCGTCGCCGATGGCTGCTACAACTTCGGCGCACCCGGTGATCGTCCGGTAGCCGGCGACTGGAATGGGAGCGGCTTCGCCAAGATCGGCGTATTCCGCAACGGCCAGTGGTATCTGGACGCCAACGGCAATGGCGCCTGGGATGGCTGCGGTACTGATCTGTGCCCGAACTTCGGTCAGGCCGGCGATTTGCCGGTAGCGGGGAACTGGAATGGCGGCAGTCAAGCCGGAGTGGGCGTATTCCGTGCCGGCGCCTGGTATCTGGACTACAACGGCAACGGCGCGTGGGACGGTTGCAGCGTGGATCGCTGCTACTTCAACAGCTTCGGCCAGGCCGGTGATTTGCCCGCCGCCGGCGACTGGAACGGCGACGGCAAGGCCAAGGTCGGGGTGTTTCGCAACGGAACGTGGTATCTGGACTACAACGGCAATGGCGCGTGGGATGGCTGCGGCATTGACCGCTGCTACGCCGGCAGCTTCGGTCAGCAAGGCGATTTGCCGGTAGCAGGTAAATGGTGAGCATCCGTTACTGATAACGGCTCCCGCCGGTTAGCCAATCATCGGCGGGGACCTCAACTTTCAATCCAAACTTACGATCATTGAATCAGAGGTTATGTTATGCGCACCCGGTCTAATACCAATACTCTTTGCAATCGCTTAGATAAACACTCTCGCAAAGGCCAGGTTATTTTTGGTGCTTTTTCATTGATATTTGTGAATGTTCCTGGTCTGGCAAATAGCCCAATTTCTCCGCCTTTGGAACCGCCTCCATCCTTTGAAAGGAAAATTCTGCCCTTACCGACACCCTTCCGCGCCAGCGCTGCAACACCATATAGTCATGGCGATCCCTCTGGAGAAGAACAGCTAATGCTGGAAATGATTAACCGGGCGCGGGCTAATCCACCGGCAGAAGGCGTAAGACTGGCGAACACCACTGATTCCGATGTTCTCAACAGCTATAATTTTTTCAATGTTAATCTGGCGCAACTGCAAAGTGAATTCAATAGTTATCCGGTGCGGCCACCCTTAGCCTTCAACTCCAGCCTGATCATCGCAGCCAGATTGCATTCGCAAGATATGGCTTCCAACGATTTTCAAAGCCATACGGGCAGCACTGGTTCAACCCTGGTTCAGCGCTTTGCAAGCGCCGGCTATACCGGGTGGACCAATGCGGGTGAAAATATTTATGCTTATTCTGTAAGCGTTTTTTATGGTCACGCTGGATTAAATGTTGACTGGGGAGTTTCATCACTCGGTCATCGAAAAAACATCATGAATTTCGAGGCGGGTTCTTCAGTTTTTCGGGAAATAGGCATCGGCATTATTCCTGAATCGAATCCAGCAACTCAGGTTGGACCCTTAGTCATCACCCAGGATTTTGGCAAGAGAAGCAATATTTTTCTCGTGGGCGTCGCTTATCAGGATTTGAACAAGGATGGTTTCTATAGCGTTGGCGAGGGTTTGCCGAATGTTTCAATCACCACATCCGCCGGGGACTATTACGCCATTACCTCTCAGTCAGGAGGATATGCGATCCCTTTGACTCAGACGCAAGGTATTTTGACAGTTACCGCTAATGGAGGCGGTTTTTCCCCAACTGAACGGTCAGTGAATTTGAATGGAGAAAATACCAAGCTGGATTTTCTACTCAGTGCAAATTCAGCCGGCAACACGTCCAAAGTCGGCGTGTTCCGCAACGGGCAGTGGTTCCTCGACGCCAACGGCAACGGCGCGTGGGACGGCTGCGGCACCGAGTTCTGCTTCACCGGCTTTGGTCAGGCCGGCGATCTGCCCGCGTCGGGCAACTGGGACGGCGGCGGCAAGAGCTACATCGGGGTATTGCGTTCCGGCACCGGCCAATGGTTCATCGACCGCAACGGCAACCGGCAATGGGACGGCTGCGTCGCTGACGGTTGCTACAGCGGCTTTGGCGCGCCCGGCGATTTGCCGGTGGCGGGCGACTGGCACGGCACCGGCGTCGCCAAGATCGGCGTGTTCCGCAACGGCCAGTGGTATCTGGACGCCAACGGCAATGGAGCCTGGAATGGCTGTAGCGCCGACCTGTGCCTCAGCTTCGGCCAGGCCGGCGATCTGCCGGTAGCGGGGAACTGGGATGGAGGCGTTCCTGCGGGAGTGGGCGTATTCCGCGCCGGGACGTGGTATCTGGATTACAACGGCAATGGGGCGTGGGACGGCTGCGGCGTGGATCGCTGCTACTTCAACAGCTTCGGCCAGGCCGGTGATTTGCCCGCTGCCGGCGACTGGAACGGCGA
>DEHY01000215.1:17055-22014 GCA_002352185.1 Competibacteraceae bacterium UBA2788 | reverse complement strand
TAGAAATCGCAATCGAGTTCTCGCACGTCCACCGCCAGATGCGGCACGGACTGCGCGCCGTCCACCAGGACGGGAATGCCTTGCGCGTGGGCCATCCCGATCAGGGTCTGGACCGGATTGAGGGTGCCGAGCGCGTTGGAGAGATGAACGACTGCGACCATTTTCACCCGTCCGCTCGCCAGCAACCGCTCGTACTCCTCCAGAATCAACTCGCCGGCGTCGGTAAACGGCACGACTTTCAACGTCGCGCCGGTCCGCTCGCACAGCATTTGCCACGGCACGATGTTGGAATGGTGTTCCATGCCGGTAATCACGATCTCGTCGCCCGCCTTGACCACGCTGCCACCGAAGCTGCTGGCGACCAGATTGATGCTTTCGGTGGTGCTGCGGGTGAAGATGATCTCCTGAGTGCTGGCGGCGTTCAGAAAAGCCCGCACTTTCTCCCGCGCGCCTTCGTAGGCGGACGTGGAGCGCTCCGACAGCAGATGAACGCCGCGATGAATGTTGGCGTAATAGCCGGTGTAGCATTCGCTGATCGCGTCGATTACCGCTTTCGGCTTTTGCACCGAGGCGGCGTTGTCCAGATAGATCAGCGGCTTGCCGTGGACCCGCTGGCGCAGGATCGGAAACTCGGCGCGAATGCGGGCNNGCGCAATGGCGTCAGGCGAATCTGGTTCAGGCTGTCGTTGGCGAAGGCGTGAACCAGCATGGCCCGCGCCTGTTCAGCGCCGATGCCGCGGGCGCGCAGATAAAACTCGGCGTCGGGATTGAGAAAGCCCGTCGTCGAACCGTGGCCGCATTTCACATCGTCAGCCAGGATTTCCAGCCGTGGATTGGAATTGGCCTGCGCCTGCCGCGACAACAGCAGATTGCGGCTGACCTGACGGGCGTCGGTCTTCTGGGCGTGGGGGCGAACGTGGATCATGCCGTCGAACACGGTGCGCGCCTTGCCGTCCAGCACGCTCTTGAAGGTCTGCTGGCTATTGCCATGCGGCTGGGCGTGGTCAACCCGGACATGGACCGCGCTGAATTGCTGGTCGCACGCCAAGGTCAGGCCATTGAGGGTGCAGCTTGCGCCTTCGCCGTCCAGCACGGCGTCCAGATCGGTGCGCGCTACCAAAGCGCCGAACGACAGCAGATGCAGATGCGCGGCGCTGTTGCGCCCCTGCTGGAGCCGGATCCCGCCGAAATGCTGGGCTTGCGGCGATTCCTGCTGAATCGTGTGGTAGTGCAGCGCCGCGCCATCGCCAAGCTGCGCTTCAGTCACCGGCGCATTCAGATAACGGCCCGCGCCCTGGTGTTCAACGACGACCGTCGCCTGCGCGCCCTCGTCCAGCACCAGCAGCAGGCGCGGATAAACGACACTGTCGCTGCCCGTGGCGTGGAAAATCAGATGAATCGGGGTTTCTACTACAGTGTCGCGCGGCAGATAAAGCAACGCGCCATCTTCCCAAAATGCGGTATTCAAGGCAGCGAATGGATGCTGTTCCAGTCCCGGCACATGGTCCAGATACGGCGCAATCAATTCGGGGTGGGTGAGCAGCGCCTGACCAAGACTGGCGATCAGCGTTTGATCCGGCATCTCCCGCAATCGGGACAGCCCCGGCGCATAGTGGCCGTTGACAAACGCCAGCCGGTGCGCCGGCAGGTCCAGCGTCGGCAGCGCCCCGGCATCCACCGGAACGAGGGCAGGGCGCTGTAGATTCCATTGCCGCAGACCGCTCAAGTCGGTCAAACGCCAGGTTTCCTGCTGGCGGGTGGGCAGGCCGAGCGTCTCGAAGCGGGCGAACGCCTCGCGGCGCGAGCGGGCGATGGCGTCCGGTTCGCGGCGACCGGTGGTGAATTCGGCGAAGGCCGGACGGTAGCTGTCTTGCAATTCAGGCGCGGCGGCGGTCATGGCGGATTCCCCTTACGCCGCCGCCCGGCGCGCCCGGCCCGGTTCCTCGTTGTACAGCGCGTAACCCTGATCCTCCAGTTCCAGCGCCAGCTCCTTGCCGCCGGAACGGACGATGCGGCCATTGAACAGCACATGCACCTGATCCGGCACGATGTAATCCAGCAGGCGCTGATAATGGGTGATGACCAGGAAGCCGCGCTCTGGACTGCGTAACGCATTCACGCCGTCGGCGACCACTTTCAGGGCGTCAATGTCCAGCCCGGAATCGGTTTCATCCAGCACGGCGAAACGGGGTTGCAACACCGCCATTTGAAACACTTCGTTGCGCTTTTTCTCGCCGCCGGAAAAGCCTTCGTTGACCGAGCGCTTGAGCATGGATTCGTCCATCTTCACCAGTTCCATCCGCTCGTGCACCAAATCCCAGAAGTCCATCGCGTCCACTGACGGCTCGCCGCGATACTTGCGCACCGCATTAACCGCCGCCTTGAGAAAATACAGGTTGGCGACGCCGGGAATCTCGACCGGATATTGAAACGCCAGAAACAGACCTTCGCAGGCGCGGGTTTCCGGGGCCATATCCAGCAGATTCTTGCCGTCGAAATGGATCGTACCTTCGGTGACGATATAGCCCTCGCGCCCGGCGATGACATTCGCCAGGGTGCTTTTGCCGGAGCCGTTCGGCCCCATAATGGCGTGGACTTCGCCCGGACGGACAATGAGATCAATGCCGTTGAGGATTTCCCGGCCTTCGACCGTGGCGTGCAGATTGCGGATTTCCAACATGGTTTGCGATATCCTGTATCTCAATGCCAAAGAAGATAAAAAAACCAGCTAATGAATAAAAACATCACAGATGTTTGATTTCAAGGTCATGCCATTGATCGCGAAGATACTCGGCAACCAAACGGCGGTGGCAATGCTCAGGAGTCGCTTCACTGCATAACAAGCAACCGCCATCTATTACAGTGGTCAACATGTTCTTTTCAATTCGGCGCTCGGTCATGAGGTTAAGAAATTTCCTTTCATAACTTGCCCAATCTCCACCGTTCTTCTTGTATTCATTCAAGAGATCCTTTGTCGGAGCTAAAGCAGGTGCATGGATATAGTCAATCCCGCAAATATGTTGCAAAAAAAACCGTAAATCATCCCGCTTGGCAAACCCAGCCAGTTGAGATACGTTATTCAGGCGCACATCAATCAGTCGCAATAAGCCGGGTTGTTTTAAGCGAGTGAAAAACTGCTCAGCCGTTTTTTTGGTAAATCCAATCGTAAAAACCATCATGCTGACACCGCTTCTGCTTGAATCATCCGCGTATCCTCGTAGGCTATCCGCTCACCTTGAATCAGATAGGCACTCTCAACGTACTCTTCGCGGCTCTTGAACATGTCTCCTTCCGGCATTTTGAGTAATTTAAGCAGACGCATTTCCATTTGTTCATGTGACTCCAGGTCGCCACCGGCATGAATATGAGAAACCGGCAATCCAGCCTTAGCCACATGGCGGGCAACCAGTATCGCCCGATGACAATCAATGGGGTCTTTTTCAGCACACATTAAAGCGATGCGGTACTGTTTCATACCTTGGCGTATGCGTTCAATACCTTGAGAAAACAGCGCCTCTTGCGCCAAGCGGTCGTATTGCACCTTGCCATCTATATAACAGGCGGGATTCTGGCTTCGTGCGCCCAGTTCCTTACCCAGAAAAACATAAGCGATGCCCTGCTTATGCAACGTTTCCCGTAGTGCATCGCGGCAAAATTGTGGCAGGTAACGGCTGTAAGGATGTGAGCGGACATCCACCAAGGCTGTCACATCGTGGTGTTGCAAAAGAGCGATGAATAACTCAGCCGGGTGATTTGAATGTCCAATGGTGAGTATGGATTTAGTCATGGCGCGCTGCTCTTTTCGGCGTAATGATCGAAGCGACCAGTTTATAAACGTAACCTTCCCAAGGTTCGGTCAAACTAATACAGGCCAGAACCGTATCCAACGCATGTTCAACAGCACCCGCCTTTAGAAAGTAAGACTCGATCACTGGATCAGTAACATCCAGGCAATAACGATCACCCAAATAATTAAAACTGGCCCGCACCACCTGTTTCATATCGCCGAATTTTGGCGCTCTCGGACCTGCTTGCAATACAACCTGATCCAAGGCGATGAGGCGTAGTGACCCCTGTTGTGAATCCAGCAAATTTTTTGGTATCCGGTTGTTGTGGCCTTGGCGAGTTGAAAAGCCATTAGTCCATAGCGAAGCCGGTTCATCCACCATCTGGTTCAGCGCCTGCCAGTTGGCCGGATTTTGACGTTGCCAAAAAAAACGGGCATCAATCAGTACATTTTCCGGCTGGTGACCTTGCGGCACTGGTTCTACACACGGAATTTCTAGAATATCCAGGAGCTTCGCGGTTTCGCCATCCGGGCAGAGCATATCCAGTTCTGAAATTTCATGAGTAGGACGCAGACTGACAGGGCGAATCCATTGCCCTGTTGTTCCCATCCCGTCAATCTCTTTACCAGCAATGCAACGCCCCGATGTCTTGCGCGAATTGGCAAGGCATACTATTTTCACCGTGAAGTTTGGGCGCTCTTCATTCATCTTGATCAATACTCATCCAACTGGTATTCGCCTTTCGCCTTTCGCCTTCCTACCCCACACTGCCTTCCAGTTTCAATTCGATCAGTTTTTGCGCTTCAACGGCGAATTCCATCGGCAGTTCCTTGAAGACTTCCTTGCAGAAGCCGCTAACGATAAGACTCACTGCATCCTCGGCGCTGATGCCGCGCTGCTTGCAATAAAAAATCTGATCTTCGCTGATTTTCGAGGTGCTGGCTTCATGTTCAACCAGTGCAGTCGGATTCTGGATGTGGAGATAGGGAAAGGTGTGCGCGCCGCATTGGTCGCCCATCAGCAAGGAATCGCACTGCGAGTAATTGCGGGCGTTCTCGGCGGTTGGCAGAATTTTTACCAGCCCCCGATAGGCGTTCTGGCCGTGGCCGGCGGAAATGCCCTTGGAAACAATGGTGCTGCGGGTGTTTTTGCCGATGTGGATCATCTTGGT
>DEHY01000215.1:11577-17036 GCA_002352185.1 Competibacteraceae bacterium UBA2788 | reverse complement strand
TTGCCGTCCTTGTCGCCCGGATACCAGTTTTGCACCGTCGAGTATTTAATTGTCGCCGTGTCCAGCGCCACCAGTTCCACGACGGCGGCATGGAGTTGATTTTCGTCGCGCATCGGCGCCGTACACCCTTCAAGATACGATACATAAGCGCCTTGGTCGGCAATAATCAGCGTGCGCTCAAATTGCCCGGTATTGCTGGCGTTAATGCGGAAGTAGGTGGACAACTCCATCGGGCAGCGCACTCCCGGCGGGATATAGACGAAAGAACCGTCGGAGAATACTGCCGAATTGAGGGTTGCAAAATAGTTGTCGCGGTACGGCACCACTGAGCCCAAATACTGGCGCACCAGTTCGGGATGTTCACGCACCGCTTCGGAAAAGGAGCAGAAGATAATGCCCAGCTCAGCCAGCTTGCCTTTGTAACTGGTCGCCACTGATACCGAATCGAATACCGCATCCACCGCTACTCCAGCCAGAATCGCCTGTTCCGCCAGCGGAATGCCGAGTTTTTCGTAAGTGCGGCGCAGTTCCGGGTCAATTTCATCCAGGCTCTTTGGGCCATCGGTCTTTTTCTTCGGCGCGGAATAATAGGAAAGCGCCTGATAATCAATCTTCGGGTAATGCACATGCGCCCATTCCGGCTCCTGCTGCATCAGCCAGTGACGATACGCCTCCAGTCGCCAGGCCAATAGCCAGTCCGGTTCTTCCTTCTTGGCCGAAATGAGCTGAATCACGGTTTCATCCAGACCCGGAGGCACCGTTTCCTGTTCGATGTCGGTGACAAAACCGTATTTGTAATCGCCGGCGGCGAGGCGTTCGAGAGTTTGGGCGCTGTCGGTCATCAGTGAAATTCCTGTTGCAAAAATTCGGCGGATTCAGACGGGGCGGGCGGCAACGCTGACGGTCATGGCCCGATGCAGGGGATGAAAATGCAAGGGCCGGATCGGGTCGGGGCGGCTCATTTCCAGCAGGTTGATATTTCGCAACGCGCTGTAAATGGCCTGGTTGATACGACTCCAGTGGCCGCTGACCTCGCAATAGTCCTGCCGCACGCAGCCGTCGTGCGTGTCGTCGCTGCATTCGGTGATCGCGATAGGACCTTCCAGCGCGCTGATGATATCGGCGGCGGAAATGTCCACCGCAGGTCGCGCCAGGTTGTAGCCGCCCTGTGCGCCGCGCTGCGAGATCAGCAGACCGGCCCGCGCCAACGCCTTGAGAATTTTGCTGACCATCGGCAGCGGCAACTGGCGTTGCTGGGCCAAGGCGGCGGCGCTGCGCGGCTGCCCGTCGGCTTGCGCCAGACAGGTCATGAGTACGAAACCGTAATCCGCTTCACGGGTGATACGAATCATGGATGCTCCGCAGCTTCGTTGAATCAGTACCGGATTAGTACCATTTGTGGCTAGGATAGTTCTAAATCCGGCGCTTGCCAAGGGGGAGCCGCGTGCAGCCTTAGCCAGTGGATTCCGATGGCCGAATTTCCAGCACATACGCCATGCCATCGCGCACTTCCCACCGCACTTCGCAATCGTAGAGCGTCATGCCGTACTGTCGTGGCGCGGAATCCGTCTGCTGATAAGCCGGGCGTGGGTCCTGGCGCAGAATCTGCGCGATCAGTTCCCGCAAATCCCCATGCGGCCCCGCCGCGCAAAACGCCGCTGCGGTCGGGNNCGACCCGGCCCTTGCTGATCTCAATCCGCTCCAGCGCCACCGCCGACAGGCCAATCGGGTTGGGGCGGAAAGTGGAGCGGGTTGCGAATACCCCCAACCGCCGATTGCCGCCCAAACGCGGCGGGCGCACCGTCGGCTGCCAGTGACCTATCGGTACGCCGTGAAATACGAACAGCAGCCACAGATGGGAAAAACCTTCCAGCCCGCGCACCACCTCCGGCTGGGCATACGGCGGCAGCAGTTCCAGCGTCGCCCGCGCTGCCGGGACCAGCCCCGGCTGACGCGGAATACCGAATTTCTGGCGGAAACAGGAATGGATGAAGCCAATCGGCGTGAATGGGAATATTGGGCGCGGGACGCGCTCGCCATCCGGCAAACCGGCTGGAAAGCGGCGGTTCCACATCCCTGGTTCCTTCAGTGCGGGTGCGAATGGGGCCGGAATTCAGGCCGGTACGGCTCTTCGCGGTCGTGCAGGTGCATCCGGTACTCAACGAACCCCGGAGCATTGGCAAAATGCAGGAACGGATTGCCCGCCAGTTGCTCAGCCATCGTCGTGGTGGGCGTGATGCCGTAATTGTGGCCGGGGCGGATAATGGTGTGATCGGGCAGCCGCTCGCTCAAATGTTGCAGACTCTGGTACATCAGTTCCGGGTCGCCGCCGCGCAGATCGCAACGCCCGCAGCCGAACACAAACAGGGTATCGCCGGTCAGCACCTGATCGCCCAACCGGTAGCAGGCTGATCCCGGCGTATGGCCGGGAGTGTGCAGAATTTCGATCCCGGTCGCGCCCAATTGAATGCGGTCGCCACCGTCGTGCAGGGTCGGCAGATCGGCATAACGATCCCAGAACGCGGCTTCGGCCCGCAGCAAATGCAATTGCGCATCGCAGTGATTTAACAGCGCTTCGACCCCGTTGATATGGTCGAAATGGCTGTGCGTGAGCAAAATATCGGTGATGCGCAGCCCACGCCGTTCCGTCACGGCCAGAATGGCAGGCACATCCCAGGCCGGGTCTACCACCGCCGCACGGTCGCTGGCATGATCGTGTATCACGTAGATGAAATTGCCCATGCGTCCCAGTTCCAGGGCGTGGATGGTGTGAGTTTGGCTATCGCCCATCGCGCATTCTCCAGAAAGTGAAAGCGGTTCAATCTTTATCTGCGGCATCTGCGAACCCTGATCCAGCGGCGGCGGTGATGCCGGGTGGCGGCATAACATCCACTTCTGACCTGCAACTGCGATCATCTGCCTTTCCATCCAGAGGGATTCTTCATGCGCTTCAGTCTTGACACCGACGCGAACCGATATTCGATTAGAAGCTATGGCCCAGGCTGGATCAAGGTCAACGATCAGGAAATCCGCCGCAGCGTAATCGTCACTCCTGAGCAGTTGGTTCTCGATTGGGAGCCGCAAACATTCGCCGATCTGGTGGAAGCGCATTTCGAGAGGATCGCCGAACTGGAACCGGAAATCGTGCTGCTGGGGACGGGCAGCCGTCAGCGGTTTCCGCACCCGCGACTTACGCAAGCCCTGCTAGGGCACGGCATCGGAGTTGAAGTCATGGATACCGCCGCCGCCTGCCGGACCTACAACGTCATCATGCTCGAAGGCCGCCGGGTCGCGGCGGCGTTGCTATTGTCGGTGGATTGAAGAGGGGATCGGCTTCCAGCCGGTTTGACGGGCTGGAAGCCGATCCCCCTCATTCCAGGAATGCCGGATCGGTCCCTATAGAAAATCCTGGGAAAATCCTTCCGTTTCCAGAATCTTGCGCAGTCGGCGCAGGGCGTCAATCTGAATCTGCCGCACCCGCTCGCGGGTCACGCCGATCTCGTTGCCGACCTGCTCCAGCGTGGCCTTGTCGTGGCCGCCCAGGCCAAACCGTCGTTCCACCACAATGCGCTGCTTGTCGTTCAACTGGTCGAGCCACAGCTCCAGCTTCTCGGTGAGATCGGCATCCTGCAATATTTGCGACGGATCGAGATTGTTGTCGTCGGGAATAGCGTCCAGCAAGGATCGATCTTCATCCTTGCCAATCGGCGTGTCCACCGAAGCCACCCGCTCATTGAGTTGCAACATCCGCTTGACATCGGCGACGGACTTGCCCATCGCCCGGGCGATTTCATCAGCGGTGGGTTCGTGATCCAGGGTCTGCGCCAGTTGCCGGGCGGTGCGCAGATAACCGTTGATTTCCTTGATGATGTGGATCGGCAGCCGGATGGTGCGGGTCTGATTCATCAACGCCCGCTCAATGGTTTGGCGAATCCACCAGGTGGCGTAGGTCGAGAAGCGGAAGCCGCGTTCGGGATCGAATTTCTCGACCGCATGAATCAGTCCCAGATTGCCTTCCTCAATCAAATCCAGCAGGCTCAGGCCCCGATTCATGTAACGACGGGCGATTTTCACTACCAGGCGCAGATTGCTTTCGATCATGCGGTTGCGGGCGCTGGCTTCGCCCTGAATGGCCCGGCGGGCGTAGTAGACTTCTTCCTGAGCCGTCAGCAGCGGAGAAAAACCGATCTCGCCCAGATACATGCGGGTGGCGTCCAATTCCTCCGGGGTGAATTCCCGGCTGGTCGCAGCGGGAGCTATCCACGGCGCTTCCAATCCTTCTTCAGCAACATCAACTTCGACCTCGACCTCGTCTTCCTCCAGCTTGTCATCGTCCAGCAAGGGGTCGCTCATGTGCAATTCGTCTTCGCATACGACCACCTCCAGACAGACGTTCATCCGTCGGGACATCATTAACCTCCTCGACTCGCTTCGCTTGGTGGGTTTTCATGGCGACGCACGGGTGATCGCCCGCACGTCGCATTTTTATAATTCTGATTATGTTGAAAATTGGCACTCGGCGCGGAATTTGATGCAATGCAGAATCGCCCGCTGGACCAGCGCCTGGAACGCCGGAATGATCCTGTCCTTGATCCGGCTTACAAGCATTTGATGATGATAAACTTTTTAGACGGTTGCGTCCACTGGCATTGTGTATGCCAAAGCCGACAAATGACTGATTCATGTCTAATGTTTTATTTCACTCAACCATTCCGCCAATGGATGGATCGCGCCATGGCGGGTTAAATCCACCTGCAACGGGGTAATGGAAACATAACCCGCACGCACGGCATGAAAGTCAGTGCCGGGGCCGGCATCCTGTTCGGGGCCGGCCGGCCCCACCCAGTAGATCGGTCGGTCGCGTGGGTCGACGCTTTTGATGACCGGTTCGGATTTGTGGCGATGACCGAGCCGGGTGGCCTGAAAGCCGGCCAGTTGTTCCCACGGCACATCAGGAACATTGACGTTCAGGATGGTGTCGGGCGGCAGCAGCCGTTCGCGCAGCCGGCGCACCAGCCAGACCGCGACGCGGGCGGCGGTATCGAAATGTGCGGGGCGTGACGCATTCTGGGAAATCGCAATGGCTGGCAGACCGAGGAAGCGGCCTTCCATCGCTGCCGCCACCGTGCCGGAATAGATCACATCATCGCCCAGATTGGCGCCGTTGTTGATGCCCGACACCACCATATCCGGCTCCTGTTCCAGCAAGCCGGTAATGGCGACATGGACGCAGTCGGTTGGAGTGCCCTCGACGCTATAAAAACCGCTGTCGTGGCGAGTGACATAGAGCGGATTTTTGAGGCTTAACGAATTGCTGGCGCCGCTGCGGTCGCGGTCAGGGGCGACCACCGTGATTTCCGCCAGTTCGCTCAGGGCGGCGACCAGGCACAGCAGCCCCGGCGCCTGATAACCATCGTCATTGCTCACCAAGATACGCATAGAAAGCTGTTCTCCCGAGT
>DEHY01000215.1:8673-11549 GCA_002352185.1 Competibacteraceae bacterium UBA2788 | reverse complement strand
CATCCGGCGCCGATTCCCCGCTTCACCCAGGCCGACGAACGCCAGGTGCTGACCGATATGATCTCGGATTATTTCGAACCGGCGGATTTGGATACCGGCGAGGAGTTGTATTACTGCCGCGATGGTGTCCAGCAGGCGGTGCTGCGCAAGTTGCGGCGCGGCCAGTTTCAGGTTGGGACGGTGCTGGACTTGCACGGAATGACTGTCGTTATGGCCAAGGAGGCGCTGGCGGGGTTTCTCCACCACGCCCGCCGTGACCGGCTGAGCTGTGTGCGGATNNGAGGTGCTGGCGTTTTGCTCGGCGCGGGCAGTGGACGGCGGCACCGGCGCAATTTATGTATTGCTGAGAAGCAACCCTTGCCGCAATCAAACGTCGCTTGATGGTTGATGGCCCTGCTGTTTTTCAACAAGTGCTGTTCTGGATACAGCTAGGCTCTGGCTTCCAAAGCGGACAGATTGGGCAAGCGGCGTTGCGAACGTTCCTGCCGGGCCGCTTCCGCGTCAAGTTCGCGCAAGGTCGTTTCGACGAAGGCGAGGTGAACATGAGCGGCTTGCCGGGCGGCTTCCGGATCGCGATCCAATACCGCATTCAGAATGGCTTGATGCTGGGAATGGACGATCACATAGCTGCTTTCGCGGGTATAGAGCCGCTCCAGCGAACGGCAAATATGGCTCAGCAATAAATTGAACAGACCGCGCATCACATGGATCAGCGCCACATTGTGGGAGGCGTCGGCGATGGCGAGATGAAAATTGGCGTCCACGATGGAATCGTGTTGCGGGGCATGTTCGCCCTGCTGGATTTCCTGCAATTCGGCGAAGCGACGCCGCAGAATTTCCCGGTCGGCTTCGGTGGCGCGGAGGGCGGCGAAGTAAGCCGCGACTTCTTCCAGGGCGTGGCGCAGTTCAAGGATGTCAAACATCGCCTTGGGATGATTTTTGAGCAGCCCGATCAGCGGATCGGTGAGCGTGGGCGCGATGATGTCCACGACATAGTGTCTCCCTCCCCGCGCACTTCGTAACAGCCCTCTGGATTTCAGCGTCGTGATCGCCTCGCGCAGCGATGGGCGGGACACGCTCAGCTCCTGCGCCAGCTCCCGCTCTGGCGACAGCCGTTCACCCGGTTTAAGCACACCGTCCAAAATCAACTGTTCGATCTGGCTGACGATGGCGTCGGCGACTTTTGGAGGGTTAATCGTTTCGAATGGCATGACCTTCCCCAAATAGAGTGAAGCTCGTTTCGCTACTATTGTGCTATGCGGCATTCCCTGCTCAGGATATCACGATGCCAGGTCGGCATCATTCACCGCATGGATTCCCGGCAGCTCCAAGTTTTTTTGGTCAGACCATATTACCAAACTATTGCAAGCAGTAAAACACGCTGCTATGCTTTGGTCAGACCAGCTTACCAAAGATACCGATTCACAACATTGGTAATTGCAGGCAAAACAAAAATCCGCCACGCTGCCGACTCGACGGGATTTTTACCCGCAGCGCGCAGGCGGCATAAACCACCAAAGCCGGATGCAGGTAGACCCTTATGCCCACCCGTCCCCAGAAGGTGTATTACTTCGGTACCTGTCTGATCGACCTGTGTTATCCCCAAGCCGGCATGGCCGGCATCGAACTGCTGCGACGCGAAGGCATCCAGGTCGTCTTTCCCCAGCAACAATCCTGCTGCGGCCAGCCCGCCTACAATTCCGGCTTCCCCGACGAAGCCAGAAAGGTGGCCCGACAGCAACTCAAAGCCTTCCCCAGGGACTACCCCATCATCGTGCCGTCCGGCTCCTGCGGCGGGATGCTGAAACACCACTATCCCAAGCTGTTCGCCGACCAGCCCGAGGCCGCCGAAGCGCAACGCTTCTCCAGCCGCGTGATTGAACTCACCGAATTTCTGGTTACGGTGCTTGACGTCAAACTCGAAGATCGGGGCCAACCGATCAAGATCACCTGGCATTCTTCCTGTAGCGCGCTGCGCGAGATGCGGGTGATCGAACACTCCAAAGCGCTGCTGCGCCAGTTGAAAAACGTCGAGATGATCGAATTGCAACGGGAGCGCGAATGCTGCGGCTTCGGCGGTTCCTTCTCGGTCAAGCAGGCCGATCTGTCCTCGGCGATGGTCAACGATAAGGCGGCGGACATCGAACAGACCGGCGCGGCCCTGCTGCTGTCCGGCGATTGCGGTTGCCTGATGAATATCGGTGGGGCGCTCAAGCACCGCAACAGCCCGATTCCCGCCAGGCACGTCGCCGAATTCCTGCTGGAGCGCACCCAATGACCGAGACCGTGGTTGATTTTCCCAGGAATTTCAACAAAGCCCTGAACGACGGCCAACTGCGCCGCAATCTCCGTGCGGCGATGGACACTTTAGGGCTGCGGCGCCGGACCCTGTTTGCCGACCCGGAGGCGTTCGAGCAACTGCGCTCGTGCGGCGACGCCATCCGGCGGCGGGCCTTGCGCAAGCTGCCGGACTTGCTGGAACAACTGGAGCGGAAATGCACTGAGAACGGGATTCAGGTGCATTGGGCGGAGACTCCAGCGGAAGCCAACCAGATTTGCCTGGGGATTATCCAGCGCCACCACGCCACCCGCGTCATCAAGGGCAAGTCGATGGTGTCGGAGGAAATGCACCTCAATCATTTCCTGGAAGAACGCGGCATCGAGGCGCTGGAAACCGATCTGGGCGAGTACATCATCCAACTGGATCACGAGACACCGTCGCACATCATCGTCCCCGCCATCCACAAGAACCGCGACCAGATCGCAAGGCTGTTTCACGAGAAGATTCCCAATACCCCGTACACCGAAGTGGTCGAAGAACTCAATGCCATTGCGCGTAAGGTGTTGCGCGAAAAGTTCTTTGCCGGGGAAGTCGG
>DEHY01000215.1:0-8499 GCA_002352185.1 Competibacteraceae bacterium UBA2788 | reverse complement strand
CACTGTCCCGTCTATACCCGGCTCGGCGGCCACGCCTACGGCTACGTCTATCCCGGCCCCATCGGTTCGATCCTGACCCCGCAACTGGAAGGGCTGGACCACGCCGGAACGATGGCGACCGCCTCCACGTTCTGCGGAGCCTGCGAGGAAGTCTGTCCGGTCAAGATTCCGATTGTGGACATTCTGCGCCGCCTGCGCGCCGAGTCCTACAACAAGGCGGATACGCCGAACGCGGTCAAGGGTCACGGCTACAAGGTCAACGTGACGGAAAGCCTGACCTGGAAAGGCTGGGCCTTGAGCAATGCAACACCCTGGGTCAACGCCCTGAACGCCAAGCTATTGGGTCTGCTCGGGCCGCAATTGCCCAGGCTGCCGACGCCGGACATCGCGAAAAAGTGGACCCAATCCAGAGCCTTGCCCACGTTCGCCGCCAAGAGCCTGCATGTACTCGCCAAGGAAAAGGGGATTGCCGATGAGTGACGCCCGCGCCAACATCCTCGCCAGACTGCGGGCCGTGCCGCCGCAAGACGCCGTCGCCACGGCCGAACCCGTCGCGCCGCCCGCAGCGGAACTGAGCCGCGCCGACAAAATCGCGCGACTCAAGCAGCGGATGGAGAACATGCACACCGAAGTGGTCATCACCGACCGCCAAAACTGGGCGACCGTTCTCAAGAACCTGCTCCGCAAACGCTCGTTGAACGGTCTGCTGTATGCCCCGGCCACGCCCATCGGGACCGCGCTGGCGGCAAGCTGGGAAAGCGACCTGCCGCCGCTGGTCGGCTACACCGAGGCGGTGGAACAGAGCAAGGAACGCCTGTTCGCCATCGACGCCGCCATCACCTTCACCAAAGGCGGACTCGCCGATGTCGGGGCCTTGATTCTTTGGCCCGATTCGGACGAGCCGCGCTTGATGTCGCTGGCGCCCGCAGTCCATATCGCCGTGCTGGACGCCGCCAAGATCCATGATTCCCTGGCCCAGGCCATCGCCCGCGAGCGTTGGCAGGAGAAGATGCCCACCAATGCCTTGTTGATCTCCGGTCCGTCCAAGACCGCCGACATCGAATTGGTCCTGACCTTCGGCGTGCATGGCCCCAAGGAATTGATCGTGCTGATTCTGGACGATTAGCCCGCTTCACCCGCCTTGAATTTCAACCTTTACCCAACCCGCTCCCGCTGGCGAGAGCGGGGAGCGGATGATTTACACAAAAATAGCGCGCCGCCTTGTCCGACGCGCCCGCCACCAAAACGAGGCTCAACCACCCATGCTACCGAAGGCTTACGAGCAGCTTCACCGCGATCTGCAAAAGTTCATTCCAGCGTCACGCCTGATCAGCGATCCGCTGCGCACCCTCGCCTATGGCACCGACGCCAGCCTGTACCGCCTGATTCCGCAACTGGTGGTGCGGGTGGACAGCGAAGCGGAGATGCAACGCATTCTGGGACTGGCGCATACCCACGGCACGCCGGTAACTTTCCGCGCCGCCGGCACCAGCCTGTCCGGGCAAGCCGTCACCGACTCCGTGTTGCTGCAACTGGGCGACGGCTGGCGGAACTGGCGCATCGGCGAAGGCGCGGCGACCATCAGTTTGCAGCCGGGCATCATCGGCGGTCACGCCAACCGCTATCTGGCTCCTTACCGGCGCAAGATCGGCCCGGACCCTGCCTCGATCAACGCCTGTTATATCGGCGGCATCGCCGCCAACAACGCCAGCGGCATGTGTTGCGGCACCGCCCAGAACAGCTATAAGACCTTGAAAGATATGCGGGTCATGCTGGCCGACGGCGCGGTGCTGGACACCGGCGATCCCGCCAGCCGCGAGGCGTTCCGCGCCAGTCACAGCCCGTTGCTGGCCCAGCTCGCCGAACTCGGTCAGCGCACCCGCGCCGACGCGACGCTGGCAAACCGCATCCGCAACAAGTTCAAGATCAAGAACACCTGCGGTTACAGCCTCAACGCGCTGGTCGATTACGAAGACCCGTTCGAGATTTTGCAGCACCTGATGATCGGCTCCGAAGGCACCTTGGGCTTCATCGCCGAGATCACCTATCACACGGTCGAGGAGCATAGCCACAAAGCCACCGCGCTGATGATCTTCCCCGACATCAAGACCGCCTGCGAAGCGGTGGCGGCGCTGGAGAGCCAGCCGGTGGCGGCGGTGGAGCTGATGGATCGCGCNNGCCATGCCGACCCTGTTCCCGTTCCAGTTCACCGACCGGCCCGAAGAATTCACCCAACTGTGGGCGATCCGCCAGGGGCTGTTTCCCTCGGTCGGATCGGCGCGGGCGACCGGCACCACCGTCATCATCGAGGATGTCGCGGTTCCGGTGCCGCAGTTGGCGGCGATGACCCTGGACCTGCAACGCCTGTTCGACCGGCACGGTTACGCCGGCTCGATCATTTTCGGCCACGCGCTCGAAGGCAACCTGCATTTCGTCATCACTCCCGATTTTTCCAAGCCGACCGAGACCGAACGCTATAAAAACTTCATGGACGATGTGTGCGGCATGATCGTTCACCAGTACGACGGCTCGCTGAAAGCGGAACACGGCACCGGCCGCAACATCGCGCCGTTCGTCGAGCTGGAATGGGGCCAGCAAGCCTATCAACTGATGCGGGAAATCAAGGCGCTGTTTGATCCGCGTAACCTGCTCAATCCCGGCGTCATCCTCAACGACGACCCGGAAGCGCACCTCAAGCACATCAAGCCGATGGCCGCCGTCGATCCGCTGGTGGACAAATGCATCGAGTGCGGCTTCTGCGAGCCGAACTGCCCATCCCGCGCCCTGACCCTGTCGCCGCGCCAGCGCATCGTCGGCCTGCGCGAAATGGCGCGCTTGCAAGCGACGGGTGAAGACGCCAGCCAACTGCGGGCCATCGGCGAATCCTACGCTTATCAGGGCGTGGAAACCTGCGCCGCCGACAGCCTGTGTTCCCTGACCTGCCCGGTCGGCATCAACACCGGCACGATGATGCTGAAAAAACGGGCGCAAGGACGCGGCGCGACGGCACGCTGGGTCGGCGGACTGGCGGCCAATCATTTTGGCGGCGTGACCGCCGTGACCCGGCTCGGTCTGGGCGCCGCCAATCTCTCCCACACGATTTTCGGCGCCCGGTTGCAGGGCGGCGTGACCGGCGCCGCCCGCAAGCTCTCCGGTCATCGCATTCCGCTGTGGAACCGCTACATGCCCACCGCCGGCGCAATGCCCAACCTTGAACCGAGCGCCGCGCCCGACCGTCCGCGTGTCGTCTATTTTCCCAGTTGCGCCAGCCGCACAATGGGACCGGCCAAGGGCGATCCCGAAGCGGACGCCCTGCCGGTGAAAACCGCCGCCCTGCTGCGCAAAGCGGGTTTCGAGGTGATCCTGCCCGAGGATCGGGCTGCGCTGTGCTGCGGCCAACCCTTCGCCAGTAAGGGCTTGCCGGAACAGGCCGACGCCAAGCAGAGGGAAGTCGAACAGACGTTGCGAAAAGCCAGCCGCGACGGGCAAGACCCCATCGTCATCGACACCAGCCCGTGTTCGCTGCGGCTCAAGCGCAATCAGGAGCAATCCGGGCTGAAGCTGTACGACATCACCGAATTCCTGCACGACTTCGTGCTGGAGCGGCTGACGTTGCGCAAGCTGCCGGAAACGGTCGCCCTGCACCCGACNNTTCACCTACCCGGAACTGAACGCCAGCGCCCTGCGGGATTTGCCGGCGGCGCTGCCGGACGACTGCCAGTCCGGGTACTCCACCAGCCGCACCTGCGAAATCGGCCTGTCCCTGCACAGCGGCCGTTACTACCGCTCCATCGTTTATCTGGTGGATCGCTGCTCACAGCCCAATACCGGCTGATTTCCTGGCATTTTCCAGTTTTCAAGGACACCCGGGCGGATGGGTTGGGAGCTTTTTGCGCCCGTGATTCTCCCACCCGGGGTTTCAGGAAGAAAAAAAACGTGTCGTCAACCACCCTCCGAGGAGTTCCCTGTCATGCAAGCCTGGACCCAGATTTACGCGCCGCTGGGTGGCAACCTGTGGCTTTCCGCCCTGGTCGCCGCCATTCCGATCATCTTTTTCTTCGTCGCGCTGGCGGTGTTGCGGATGAAAGGCCATATCGCCGGCCTGATCACGGTGGCGCTCGCCGTCGTCATCGCCATCGTCGTGTATCAGATGCCCGCTTCGATGGCGCTGGCCGCGACCGGCTACGGCTTCCTGTACGGCTTGTGGCCGATTTCCTGGATCATCGTGGCCGCCGTGTTTCTGTACAAACTCACCGTCAAGACCGGCCAGTTTGAAGTCATCCGATCTTCGGTGCTGTCGATCACCGGCGACCAGCGCCTGCAAATGGTCCTGGTCGGTTTCTGCTTCGGCGCGTTTCTGGAAGGGGCGGCGGGGTTCGGCGCGCCGGTGGCGATCACCGCCGCGCTCCTGGTCGGCCTGGGCTTCAATCCGCTCTACGCCGCCGGCCTGTGCCTGATCGCCAACACCGCTCCGGTGGCGTTCGGCGCGCTGGGCATTCCCATCACGGTCGCCGGAAAAGTCACCGCGACGGATCCGTTCCTCATCGGTCAAATGGCCGGACGGCAACTGCCGCTGCTGTCGCTGTTCGTGCCGTTCTGGCTGGTGTTCATCATGAACGGCTGGCGCGGCGTGCGGGAAACGTGGCCGGCGATTTTCGTGGCGGCGGCGGCTTTCGCGCTGACGCAGTTTTACACCTCGAACTACTGGGCTTACGAGCTGCCGGATATCACGTCCGCCCTGGTCAGTCTGGTCGTCCTGACCCTGTTCCTGCGCTTCGTCTGGCAACCCCGGCAGGACTTCGCGTTTCAGGGTGCGGGCGGCGGCATCAGCGCCGCAGAGCATCGCTCGCAGTCCCAATACAGCCTGGGTCAAATCATCAAGGCGTGGTCGCCGTTCATCGTTCTGACCATCATGGTGACGATCTGGACCCTGCCGGCCTTCAAGGGCCTGTTCGCCAAGGGCGCTCTGCTGGAATCGTGGGTGATAAGCTTTTATATCCCCGGCTTGGACAAGCTGGTGATGAAGGCCGTGCCCATCGTCAAGGCGGCTACGCCCTACGAAGCGGTGTACAAATTCGACGTGCTGTCGGCGACGGGAACGTCCATCCTGCTGGCCGCCGTGATCAGCGCCTTCATCCTGGGGGTCAACGTCAAGCTGTTCTTCGTGACGCTGTGGGAAACCCTGGTGGAATTGGCCCGGCCGATCTTCACCATCGGTCTGGTTTTGGGCTTCGCCTTCATCGCCAACTATTCCGGCGTTTCCTCGACGCTGGGCCTGGCGTTCGCGGCGACCGGGGCGCTGTTCCCGTTCTTCTCGCCGTTCCTGGGCTGGCTTGGCGTGTTCCTGACCGGCTCCGATACCTCCAGCAACGCCCTGTTCGCCAATTTGCAACAAGTCACCGCTCAACAGATCGGCGTCGATCCGGTGCTGACCATCGCGGCCAACACCACCGGCGGCGTCACCGGCAAGATGATTTCGCCGCAGTCCATCGCGGTGGCCTGCGCGGCGGCGGGGCTGGTGGGCAAGGAATCGGATCTGTTCCGCTTCACGCTGAAACACAGCCTGTTTTTTGCCGTCATCATCGGCGTCATCACCTACATTCAGGCGTATTACCTGCAATGGATGATTCCGGTCGCGGCGCAAGTAGCCCGCTAAGTATGCGCCGGATAGTAATGAGAAATGCGGTACAGGGATGTACCGTTGGCGACGCTCCCCGCCATGAAATGCCGCGAACCCACCCGAAAAAGCACCAACCACGACTATCCTTAACTCAGGAGAATCCTTCGGGCGCGACACGGCCCGGCAACTGTTTCAATCGACATTGCAAATTGGGGGTAAACCAACGATGGCTGCGCAACGACAAGGAGGACTGCGTGTATTGCTGGTAGGCGCGACCGGCCTGACGGGTGGATATTGTCTGAACCGGTTATTAGCGGACGAGAGTTTTAGCGAGGTAACGGTGCTGACCCGCCGACCGCTGGCGCGAACCGATCCGAAACTGACCGTTCACCAGGTGGATTTCGATCACCTCCGCGATCATGCCCAGGCGATGGCTGCCGATGCCGTACTCTGCTGCCTGGGCACCACTCACCGGGCGGCAGGATCGCCGGAAGCGTTTGCCAAGGTGGATCATATCTACGTCGCCGAACTGGCTCGGCTGGCGGCGGCGCGGGGTGCGTCCCGCTTCGTGCTGGTGTCGGTGGTTGGCGCCGATCCCAGTTCGCCGGTGTTCTACAACCGCGTTAAAGGTCGGGCCGAGGCGGCGGTGAGTGAACTGCCGTTCAAGACCGTGCATATCCTGCGGCCCTCGCTGCTGCTGGGCGAACGCCATGAAGCCCGTCCGGCTGAAGACTGGAGCAAGCAATTCGCCCCGGTCTGGTCGCTGTTCATGTGGGGGCCGCTCAGCCGCTATAAGCCGGTGTCGGCGGAAATCGTCGCTGCCCGGATGGTGGAATTGGTTAAGAGCGATCAGGAAGGCGTGCATATCCACCATTTCAACGAATGATGGCGCAAACGGGCGACAGCGGATGAAAGCGCGACACCAGCGGTGGATAGCGGCTTTGGCGGCGCTGACCTGGATCGCCCTGTCCGGCCCGCCGCCGGCTTCGGCCAAGAGCCTCTACAAATATCAGGATGCATCCGGCGCCTGGGTTTTCACCGACCGGCCACCCGCCGCCGACACCCCGGTGGAAGTCCGTCCGCTGCCGGTTCAGGAGCTGCCGGCCAAGATCAGCATCCGTAATCGCGGCGCCCCGGACGCGCCCATCCTGGCCGTGGTCAATGACTATTACGGCCCGGTTGAGGTGGAGATCAGCGCCGAAACCCTGGAGAACATGCGCGCCGATCCGGCGCTGCCGGTGCGGGTGGTCGCGCCGGCTCGGGCGGAAACGAACGCAGTCCTGTTCAAGCCAACCGGCCTGCGCTGGCGCTATGCTTATCGGGTGCGTGCGGTGCTGGGCGATCCCGCCGCCGTACACCAGCCCGATCAGCCTTACGCGCCGCCGTTCGCCTCGGGACAGCGGTTCGGCGTCAGCCAGGCTTTCAACGGGGCGTTCAGCCACCAGCACCCGCAGAGCCGTTACGCGGTGGATATTACCCTGCCGCTGGGGACGCCGGTGCGGGCCGCCCGCGCTGGCGTGGTGATGGAAATTGCCGCCGATTTTCTGGATGGCGGCGCTGATCCCAAATATCAGAGCCGCGCCAACGCTGTGCGCATTCTGCACAGGGACGGCACCATGGCGGTGTATGCGCACCTTCAAGCCGATTCGGTGCGGGTTACGCCCGGTCAACGAGTGGAGCGCGGCGCCTGGCTGGCGAACTCCGGCAACACCGGTTTTTCCACCGGCCCCCATCTGCACTTCGCGATTCAGCGCAACGCCGGAATGGATCTGGTGTCGGCGCCCTTTGAATTTGTCGGCCCTGACGGGCGCGGCATTACTCCAGTGGAAGGCATGTTGCTGACCGCGCCATGATCCGCCATGGAGCCCAATGATTTCCCAATGCAGCAAATCCTCTTCTCGTCATCAACCGAATTCCATGACTCCGAAAACCATCGCTTTTGTTAAAGCCAGCCCTGTCGCATTGCCATCCGGCGCCACCAGTGAGGAGGCTTTTGCCGCCATCATCGGAGCCTGCCTGCGCCATGCCGAAGCCAACCAGCCCGCAGTGCTGGACGGACAGATCGAAGGGGTTCACCAAATGCGGGTCGCGTTTCGGCGATTACGCTCCGGTCTCAAGCTGTTCCGTCCGCTAATCCCGCGCGAGGCCGGCGCCGAATCGGTTGAGGGCATCCGCTGGCTGAACGGCTTTCTGGGACCCGCCCGCGACTGGGATGTATTCCTGGACGAGGGAATGCCGCCGGTGTTCGCGCACTTTCCGCGCAAGCGTGGGTTGCTGCTGTTTCGCGCCAAGGCCGAGGCCTTGCGTCAGCACCACCGCAGCAGCTTGCGTGAGGCTATGCATGATCCGCGCTATCGGCAACTGATCCAGGGACTGGCCGCCTGGCTGGAGCAGCGCGCCTGGCGGAGTGGTCTAAGTGACGAGCAGCGGGAGCGGCTGGCGCAACCGGTGCTGGATTTTGCTACGCCGCTGCTCGGAAACAACCACCGGCGAGTCACCCAGCGCGCCGATCAATTTACCGAACTGTCTACTGAAGAACGACATGCGCTGCGCATCCGCATCAAGGAATTGCGCTATGCGCTGGATTTCTTTGCCAGCCTCTACCCCACTCCAGCGGTCAAAACCTACCTGAGCGCATTGGCCCGGTTACAGGATTGCCTAGGGATCATGAACGACATCGTGGTGGCGCGCCGCTTGCTGGACGAAGCGCGGCTTACCACCGTTTCAGCCGCCCGCCAGGTCATCGAAGGCTGGTACGGCTGTCGGCTGGATGTTCATGAGCGCCAGTTCGCCGAGGTCCGGCAGCGCTTCACCGAATGCGAGCGACCCTGGAAGAACTGACCGGCAATCCAAAAAATAGCGGCCATAATTAAATTTAT
>DEHY01000216.1 GCA_002352185.1 Competibacteraceae bacterium UBA2788 | reverse complement strand
AAAAACCCCTGGTGATCGAAGAAATTGATGTGGACGGACCCAAGGCAGGCGAAGTTCTGCTGAAAGTGGTCGCCACCGGCGTCTGTCATACCGACGCCTTCACTCTGTCCGGCGACGACCCGGAAGGCGCTTTCCCCTGCGTGCTGGGTCACGAGGGCGGCTGCGAAGTGGTCGAATGCGGCCCCGGCGTCAAGGGCCTGAAGCCGGGCGATCACGTCATTCCGCTCTACATCCCCGAATGCGGCGAATGCGAATACTGCCGCTCTGCCAAAAGCAACCTGTGTCAGTCCATTGCCGCTACGGTCTGGACCGGTTACATGCCCGATCACACCCGCCGATTTTCTCATCACGGCAAACCGCTGTTTCACTATATGGGCTGCTCGACCTTCGCCGAGTACACCGTCGTGCCGGAGATTGCCCTGGCCAAAATCAACCCGGCGGCGCCGCTGGACAAGGTGTGTCTGCTCGGTTGCGGCGTCACTACCGGCATTGGCGCGGTACTCAACACCGCCAAGGTCGAACCGGGTTCCACCGTCGCAGTCTTCGGCCTGGGCGGCATCGGCCTCTCGGTGATTCAGGGTGCGGTGATGGCCCAGGCCGGGCGCATCATTGCGGTAGACACCAATCCCGCCAAGTTCGCCATGGCGACGGCCTTGGGCGCGACCGACACGGTGAATCCGGCTGAACTCGGCGGCGGCGTGGTCGAGACGATCCAGGCCATGACCAGCGGCGGGGTGGATTACTCCTTCGAGTGCATCGGCAACGTCGAAGTGATGCGCCAAGCGCTGGAGTGTTGCCACATGGGCTGGGGCGTTTCCACCATCATCGGCGTGGCCGGCGCGGGTCAGGAAATCCGCACCCGCCCGTTTCAACTGGTCACTGGGCGCACCTGGAAAGGCACCGCGTTTGGCGGAGTCAAGGGCCGCAGCCAACTGCCGGGCTACGTCGAACAGTACCTCAGCGGCCAGATCGAACTGGATCGCATGGTCACTCACACCTTGCCGCTGGAGCAGATCAATACCGCCTTCGACCTGATGCACGAAGGTAAAAGCATCCGCTCGGTCATCATTTTCTAGGAGCGGCGGTGTGGAAAAGATCGAATCCATCAAGGAATTCGGCGGCTGGCTGAACCGTTACCGGCATCGTTCGCAGGTTTGCAACTGTGAGATGACCTTTTCGGTCTATCTGCCGCCCCTGGCGCGGACGGAAAAGGCGCCCGCCGTCTACTGGTTGTCCGGCCTGACCTGCACCGACGACAATTTCCGGGTCAAGGCCGGCGCGCAACGCTACGCGGCGGAACTGGGTTTGGCCTTGGTGATTCTTGACACCAGCCCGCGTGGCGCAGAAGTCCCCGACGTGCCGGAACGCTATGATCTCGGCCAGGGGGCGGGCTTCTACGTCAACGCTACCCAACCGCCCTGGTCGAAAAATTACCGGATGTACGATTACGTCACCCGCGAACTGCCGGCGCTGGTCGAGGCGGAACTGCCGCTCATCCCCGGACGGCGGGCGATCAGCGGGCATTCGATGGGCGGGCATGGCGCGCTGATCTGTGCCTTGAAGGAACCGGACCGTTACCAGTCGGTATCCGCCTTCGCGCCGATTTGCCACCCGATGGCCTGCGGTTGGGGACAAGGCTGCTTCAAAGCCTATCTGGGCGATGATCGCGAGGCGTGGGCCGCTTACGACGCCGCCCGCCTGATCGAGGCTGGCGCGGCGTCCATTCCCCTGCTGATCGATCAGGGAACCGCCGATGAATTTCTCGCCCAGCAATTGCACCCGGCCTCGCTCGAACGGGTCTGCGCCGCCCGCAACTTTCCGCTGACCCTGCGCTGGCAGGAGGGCTACGATCACAGCTATCACTTCATTGCCACCTTCATCGGCGAACACCTCGCCTACCACGCCAACCACCTCCGTGAAATCAGAGCTTCTGAAGCAGTTACAAAGCCTGCTGCGCGGTGAACTCAGCCGCACCCGCCGCCGCAAAAGCAGCTCGCCCTGGATGATCGGCGGGCTGGTGATCGCCATTATCGCGATCAGCTACTTTCTGCACGAACCCAACCCGCCAGCAACCGCTATTCCCAAGGGCGCGGAACTGATCTGCACCGTCAGATCGATCTATGACGGCGACACCCTGACCGCCAGTTGCCCAAGCGGTGAAGTCAAAGTGCGGATATTCGGCATTGACACCCCGGAAATGGGCCAGGAACCCTGGGGAGATCGCTCGAAAGAAGCCTTGCGCGGCTTGCTGCTCCGCCGCGATTCGATCCGCCTGCGGGTGATGGATCAGGATCGCTATGGCCGCACCGTCGCCCAGGTTTTCGCCGGTGAGCGTGACGCTGGTCTGGAAATGGTTCGGCAGGGACGGGCGGTGGTGTACGAACAGTACAACAATTCCCCGGCCTACCAGCAGGCCGAAGCCGAAGCGCGACAGTCCCGGCGCGGCATCTGGGAAAAGCCCGGTGGTCAGCAGGATCCAGCCGCCTGGCGGCGACTGAATCCGCGCTGAGAATGCGCCCTTGAACGCGCCCGCCATCATCCGCCAGGAAAGCGGCATCTGGCATTGCGAGGGTAACTGGACGCTGGACGGGATCGAGATGCTTGACCACCCGCTGTCGGACATCCGCTGGCCGGTGGGCGAAATGGGGCTGGACGGTTCCGGCATCCATGCCATTGACACCACCGGCGCGCTGCGCCTGCTCAGCCTGATCGCGGAACTGGAGCAGAAGGGCTGCAAAATCCAGCGGATCAGCTTGCGCGAAGAGCATCAGGCGCTGCTGGACCTGGTAAAGGAACGCCGCGCCAGCGCTGGAGCGCTCCCGCCGCCGCCACGACAACAAAGCGGGCTGGAACGGCTGGGTCGATCAGTCGTCTTTCATCTGAACGGCGCCCTCGGATTCCTGGCGTTCATCGGCGAGGCGGCGGCGGCCTTGGGGCGATTGCTGCTGCACCCTGGCCGGTTCCGCTGGCGGGCGCTGTTCGGCAACATCGAAACCGCCGGCGTCAATGCCCTGCCGATCATTGCCCTGTTGTCGTTCATGATGGGGATTGTCATTGCCTATCAGGGTGGTCAGCAGCTCAAAGCCTACGGCGCCAACATCTTCATCGTTGAACTGGTGTCGCTGACCATGTTGCGCGAACTGGCGCCGCTGATCACCGCCATCATCGTCGCCGGTCGCACCGGCTCGTCCTACACCGCCCAGATCGGCACCATGCAAGTCACCGAGGAAGTGGATGCGCTGCGCACCATCGGCATCCCGCCGATGGATTTGCTGGTGTTGCCCAAGCTGCTGGCGCTGGTCATCGCCCTGCCGCTGCTGACGGTGTTCGCCGACGCGCTCAGCGTGTTCGGCGGCATGGTCATGGCGCGGGCGCTGTTGGAGGTCAGCTTCGGCGATTTTCTCGACCGCTTCCCGCAGGTGGTGACGCCGGTTTCGTTTCTGCTGGGCGTCGGCAAAGCGCCAGTGTTCGCCGCCATTATCGCCCTGGTCGGCTGCTATCAGGGCTTTCAGGTGCGCGGCGGCGCCGACAGCGTTGGCCGACAGACCACGATCAGCGTGGTGCAATCCATCTTCCTGGTCATCGCCGCCGATGCGCTGTTCTCGGTGTTGCTGGGCAGCGTGGGACTATGGCGCTAAGCCTGATTCCAGCGGATGCCGTGATTGCGGTGCGCGGGCTGCGCACTCAGTTCGGCGCTACCGTCATTCACGAAAAACTGGATCTCGAGATTCAGCGCGGCGAAGTGGTGGCCCTGGTCGGCGGCAGTGGTTCAGGTAAAACTACGCTGTTGCGGGCGATCATTATGCTGCTGCAACCGGCGGCAGGTTCCATCCATCTGTTCGGCCAGGAAGTCGTCGGGATCGGCGACAGCGCGGCGTTCCGGCTGCGCCGCCGTTTCGGGATGCTGTTCCAGCAGGGCGCGCTGTTCAGTTCGTTGACGGTGCGGGAAAATGTGGCGGTGCCGCTGCGCGAACATACCCGGTTGTCCGCCCGGCGAATCGCCGAGATCGCCGATCTCAAAATCGCGCTGGCGGGATTGCCCGCCGATGCCGGCGCGAAACTGCCGCGTGAGTTAAGCGGCGGGATGTTGAAACGCGCAGCGCTGGCGCGGGCGCTGGCGTTGGATCCGGCGCTGCTGTTTCTGGACGAGCCGACCGCCGGCCTCGATCCGGTCAGCGCCGGAGCTTTCGACGAACTGGTGGTGCAGCTCAAGGAGTCGCTGAAATTGACGGTGGTGATGGTGACTCACGATCTGGACACGTTGTGGAGCGCCACCGACCGGGTGGCGTTCCTGGGTGAGAAACGGGTGATCGGTTATGCGCCGATGCGGGAACTGACGGTGGCGGAACATCCGCTGATTCGAGCGTACTTTGAGGGACCACGCGGCCGTGCGGCGCGGGAGCAGGCGTGCAGAGCAAAGTGAATTACACCTTGGTCGGGCTGTTCGTAATCGTCCTGTTTGCGGCGCTGACCGGGGCGGTGTTCTGGCTGACGCTGGGCGGTGACAACAAGACCTTTGACCGCTATCGAGTCTATTTCCGCGAGTCGGTGGCCGGCCTGACCGGGGTCGCCTCGGTGGAACTGAGCGGCGGCGGCCAGTCGCTGCCGCTGGAAAAGGCTGCCGACCAGGACTTGCCGGTGATTCAGGCCGGACCCTCGCTGGTGGCGCGGCTGGATGACGCCTTCAATAATATCCTGACCAATGTGAATAACCTGTCGAACCGGCTGGAACGCTTGCTGGGTGACGAAAATCAGATCGCCATAACCCGGATTTTGCAGCATCTCAGCACGATCACCGGGGCGGTGGCGGATCGGGCCGACAGCCTCCGCCAGACGCTGGTGAATCTGGAAGCATTCACGGGTATGCTGGCAGGACGTGCGGAGCCACTGGGCAAGGCGCTGGATCGACTGGCGGCGGGATTGGAGAAATCCGGCGATTTGAGCGCACAGGTTCAGGCGACGCTGAGCGATGTCCGCGCCGGCGCTCAAGCGGTGCGCCGGACCGCCGATACCTTCAACCGGACCAGTCAGGAGCTGAGCGATCTGGCCAAGGATGGACAGCGGGAATTACAGCGGCTGGGGCAAACCACCCTGCCGGAGCTGAATGCGCTGCTGGCGCAGGTTGGTGATTTGGCGGCGGTACTGCAGCGGCTGGCCGAACTGCTGGAGCAGAATCCCCGCGCCCTGCTGCTGGGCAAGCCCAGTGGTCGTCCAGGGCCGGGTGAAGAATAAAGCTGAAAGGGGTTGAAGATGATTGACGGAATGAAGGGCTGGCCGATCCTGAAATCGGGCCGTTGGGGCTGGGCGCTGTGGGTGGCGCTGGCGCTGGCGGGTTGCACTCTGCCGCAGGATCAAACCCCGCCGCCACAAGCCTATCTGCTGGAGGGAGGGGCCTTCCCGCCGGCCTCGGTGCGGCGGCCCAGCGGCAAGACCCTGTTGGTGACGGTGCCTAAAGCGGCGCCGGGGTTTGATTCCAACCGCATCGCCTACACCAAAGGTCCGCCGAAGCTGGATTACTACAACAACCATGTCTGGAGCGACACCCCGGCCAGGATGTTGCTGCCGATCCTGG
The DNA here is from genome assembly GCA_002352185.1 of Competibacteraceae bacterium UBA2788. GTDB lineage: Bacteria > Pseudomonadota > Gammaproteobacteria > Competibacterales > Competibacteraceae > Contendibacter. Next base: position 20,037 of record DEHY01000216.1, on the reverse strand, counting down.
TGCGGGCGTTCGAGAGTACCGGCGCGTTCAAGGCCGTGATCTCGCCGCCGGCGCCGGCGCTGGCCAACCTGCGGGTTGATGTGGACGTGATCCGGCTGCAACAGGAATTCATGATGCAACCCAGCCGGGTGCGACTGACGGCGCGGATCAAGGTGGTGGACATGAAGAGCGGACATGTGCTGGCGACGCAGGTGTTTGAAGCGGTGGAGTCGGCACCCAGCGAAGATGCCGGCGGCGCGGCGCGGGCCGCCAACGCAGCGGTACAGAAGGTGTTGGGCCAGATGGTTTCATTTACGCTGCGCGCACGCTGAGGGATCCCCATCGTTCGCGCAGAACCCCTGCGGCAGCGGAACAGACTGCGTTCATCCTTATCCAGGATCCACGCTCGGTCAGATCTTGAACATTCTCGGAATCAGCGCCGCAAAACTCAGCAGACCGCGCCAGCGTTCGCCCAGTGTGCGGCCATACAGCAGACGCAGTGCGCCTTTCAGACCTGCATACAACTTGGCGTCATACGGATGCCAGAACAGATTGCGTTTGGCGAAGGGCAGCAGTTCGGTGGTGACCACCTGTGGCTGGGTCATTTCGTCGAAGCCAAGCTCGCCGTGGCTGCGGCCAATGCCGGATTGCTTGAAACCGCCCCACGGCGTTTCGGCCATGCCGTGGGTCAGCAGATGATCGTTAATCGTGATCACGCCGGCATGAATGCGCCGCCCTAATTCCACCGCCGTGCGGGTGTCGCCGGACCACACCGATCCGGTCAGGCCAAGGCTGGAATCGTTGGCAAGCTCAATCGCCTGTTCCATGTCATCTACTTTCATTACTCCCAACACCGGCCCGAACGTCTCCTCGCGCATCAATTCCATCGTGTGATCCACATTGATCAAAATCGTGACCGGATAGAAGTTGGCTTCGGTATGGGCAGGATCTATCGGGACTTGGGCAAGGATGGTTGCGCCCTTGGCTAAAGCATCGTCCACCTGGCGCTGAATGGTTTTAATCTGGCGCTCGGTACACATCGCGCCAATGTCCACATTGTGCTGGGTGTCCGGCCCCTGCCGCAGGGTTTCAACCCGTTGCTTGAGCCGTTGAATAAACGGCGCGTAAACCTCCCGGTGGACGTAGATGCGCTCGACCCCGCCGCAGGATTGACCGCTGTTCTGCAAGCCGGCCCACATCGCGCCATTGACCGCCCGTTCCAGATTCGCATCCGGGCAGACCAGCATCGGATCATTGCCGCCCAGTTCCAGCGATACCGGAACCAGGCTTTCCGCCGCCTGGGCCATCAGGATTTTGCCGACGGGAACCGATCCGGTGAAAAACAGCTTGTCCACATGATTTTCAGGTTCCAGCAAAATCTGCCCGATCAGCGCGCCGGGCAGGTTGAGATGGGTAAAGACGCCGTCCGGCAACCCGGCGGTCTGGATCATCGCCTCGATAGCGCGCCCGACCATCTGGGTTTCCGGGGCGGTCTTGAAGATCACCGTGTTACCCGCCAGCAGCGCCGGGATAATCTCGTGCATCGGAATGCCGAGCGGATAATTCCACGGCGCGATGATGCCGATCACGCCAAAAGGCTTGCGGTAAATCCGGCTGCGCTTGTTCAGGAACAGCAGCGAACCGCCGCGCACTGCGCGGGGCTGGAGAAAGCGGCGGGCGTTCCTGAGGTAGTAATCGGTTCCCAGAGCGCTGGTGAGCACTTCCGTCGCCAGCGCCTCAATCCGGGTTTTGCCCACATCCCTGGAAATGGTTTCGCTGATCGCGTCGGCATGATCGACCAGATAGTCGCGGATGCGGGCGATGTAGCGTTGCCGCTCGGTCAACGGCAGCGCCGCCCAGGCCGGTTGCGCGGCGCGGGCGCGGCAAAGAGCGGCGCGGGCTTCCTCCGCCGTATTCATCTGGGAATAGCCGACGATGGCGCCGGTGGCCGGATTGACGCAGACGGTCTGGCGCAGATCGAAAGTTTGGGGTGTACTCATGGCGCGGTCCTCGGCAAACAGAAGTTGGATAGTGCGATGGTTGCCGATATAGCCGGATCCCGGCGGCGCTGGCTTGTAAGAGCTGGCTTTGTTGACGTGAATACTGGGTTTTTACCCGGTTTTTTGGTCGCGGGGATTTGCCCATAGCGTCGAACGCGGTTAGATTGCCTCATCTTCGACCGTGGCCCGACCGTCAATGTCCAAAATGACCAAAAGCATTTACCGTGTCCTGTTCGTGAATCAGGGCAAGCTGTACGAACTTTATGCCCGTGAAATTTATCAGGGCGAGCTGTATGGATTCATCGAAGTCGAGGAATTGATCTTCGGCGAACGTTCCAGCGTCCTGATCAACCCCGCCGAAGAGAAATTGCAAAATGAATTCGCCGGAGTGAAACGCACCTTTGTTCCCTTGCACTCCGTAGTGCGGATTGACGAAGTGGAGCGTGAAGGCGTCAGTAAGGTTCGTCCGGTGGAAGGCGGCGACAACGTGACGCCGTTTCCGCAATCGGCGTTTCAGCCCAACAGCGGGCGCAGCAAGGATTGATCAGTCAGACCGGCAGCAGCCCGGTCAGCGGAGGCGGCGATGGAAACAGCGGCATGGTGGGAAATTCTGCTGGGCGGATTGGCGGCGCTGCTGGTCATCCTGTGGTTCCGGCCCGGCATCAAAGCGGCGCTTGAGCGCAGCCGCACCGCCAAAAAGGATTGGCCGGCGGCCCTGATTCCGCTGGGTCTGGTGGTGCTGTTCGTGCTGCTGCTGATTCAACTGGCGCGTGGTTGACGTTCAGTACAATACCTCCGCCGAGGCGATTTCGCTGGCGCGCAGCGATAGCGTCGCGCTGCCGCCGGCTTTGCGCAGGGTGATCCGGATGATGCCCTCAACCGTGGCTTCCACTTGCCCCCGGTAATTTACGCCGGTATTGGTTTTCAACTTGGCGATCTTGCCGATGTGCTGGCCAAGTTCGCTGACCGGTATCGGGTGAAAGGATTTCTGGACGATGACCGGTGCTTCGGGAGCCGTCGGCGCGAGAGTTTCCACCGCTGCGGGTTCGGGTTGGACGCCCAACGCCTTGGCGACTTTGGCGGCGTCCCAATCCACGCTGAGATCCGTGATCGCCGTATTATTCGCCTTCAACGTGAGTCCCAGCAGTTTAATGACATCCGCAGGCTTGTAGTCCGGCAATTCGGCGGGATTGATGGGAGTAGGGGGCGTGGCCGCGAGGGTGAGTTCGCCGCCTTCGCGCAAATAAAGCTGATAGGCCGCGATCAGTCCCGGTCCGGGATTGATGCCGTAGGTACGCAGGCGTTCGACCACTAACCGCACATGATCGGCGAGGTAATCATTGATCGGCTTACCCGCCTTGGCGGCGCAATAGTTATTTCTACGCTGGTTGAAACCGTCGTCGCGGATCACGATATGGAACTTGGCCAGTTTGGGCGTCGCTAAAGCCGCCGTTAAATCCATCCATGTTGTGGACGGCGTGGACATGGCGAAGCCAAGATCCAGGTTCAGAGTCATCCAGTCGCGGGTGTTGCTGTCTATCCGCCATTCCAGCAGATTATGGGCGGTGTCGAGGCGATAACCGACCTCTGCGTTGCCGACCAGGCGGTTGTAGCCCATTTCCTTAAATTCAGCGCCACCGAAGGCGATGACCGGCCCGCAGCCCAGCGCGTCCAGATGGTCCAGCGGCGAGGGTTTGGTGGCTGAAGTGGGCGCATCGCCGAGAATACCGCCGTGCAGCGGCAGTTCAACGTCCTGAAACGAGAGCGAGAGCGCACCGGGCAACTGATTCTGACTTAACTGCCAGCGGATTTTGAGCAGAGCCAGCAGGTTCGGGGCGTTGAGCCGGATGGCGCCAATCGAGATGGCGTCGTTGACGAAATTGGGCATGATCCGCAGTTGATTAGCGCCGACCGACCCGGTGGGCGAGACCGCGATGCCGCCATAGCTGATTTCGGCGAAGGGCTTGGCCGCAGCCACAATCTGATCAACCTGTTGCTTGGTGCTATACCACAGGTAACCCATGATTCCGCCGCCGGTCAGGACCACGACGACGAGAATAACAATCACGATATTCTTCAGCTTGCGCATGAACAGTGACCCTGCAAGGTGGCGGAATGGCGGTGAAGCCATGCGTTCCCAGTCGCTTTGATTAGCCCATAATAATACGCCTTGGCGGGTTGTGCTGCTCATGAACGTATCGCCCGCCGGCGTTGTTAAATGAACGAGGAGGTGCAGTCCGGTGAAAATTTTGCAGCGTAGTAAACAGGCTTCGTATGGCTGGGTCGCCGGTTTGGTGATCGGACTGGCGTGGAGCGTCGTTGGGGTAGCGGCGCCGCCGGGTCCCGAAACCGCTGCGGAGATCGAACGCGCCCTGGGTGTTCCAGACAACGCGCAACCGGGTTTGCGGCTGCGGGGAGCGCCAGATCCCGGCAGTCCGGGCGTGGGAAAATTGCGCGGTCCGGCGGGTATCGTCAGCGACCCCACGACCTCCCGGACGGCTGAGCCATTGGAAATGCTGGATTACCCCACTCTGATCCAGGATCGGCCCAAGGTTGCGGCCTTGATCCATTTTGATCCGAACTCGGCGCGCATCCGCAGCGACGCCTATAAACTTCTGAACGAATATGTGAGCGCCTTGAAAAGCGCGGCGCTTGCCGATGCGGTGCTGGTCATTGCCGGCCATACCGATGCCGCCGGTTCCGAAGAACATAATCTATCCTTATCCCAGCAGCGGGCTCAGGCGGTGAGGGATTATCTGGTGGAACGCGGAATTGCCCCGAACCGGTTAAGCGCCAAAGGTTATGGGGAGGCCTATCCTGTAGCCTCCAATGCCACGGAAGCGGGCCGCGAGTTAAATCGCCGGAGCGAGTTTATCCGCGTGGATGGATCGACAACCGCCCGCCCATGAGCGGTAAAGCCAGTATCCGGGTTATGCGGCTTCAGGCGATCAGCGTTTCAGCGACCCGGATATCAGCAGGATTTTCGCTTTGGCGGCTTTATCATCATGCGAGCGCGGCGTAGCGCAGGCTGGAAGCCGGTTCCACATCACAGCCAGCGTAAGTCCTGATTAAGAACCTGTCAGTGGGGAGGGGTTTATGACGCATGGTGAATGTCGGCGCAACGTTGTGTTGCTGCTGATCGGCGTATTGGCGCTGTGGGGATGCGCTACTGGGGGAGATTCAACGGTGGCGCCCGCAGGGTTGCCCGTAGGAACCCGGATTGTTCTGCCTGAAAACGCCAAGGCGCTGGGCGATGTCGCCTGCGAGTTTTACAAAGCCGGAGGCAGTCAGGGCCTGGAGCAGTTTGAAATCCGCTGTCCGGGCTGGGAACGCGCCGCCGGCCTGGTCTGGCGCGGCGATCTCCCGCGCCCTGCGTCGGGTTGGGAACAGACCTTCTTCAACCAGAGCGAATTGGCCAAAACCGTGCAGGCGGAAGCGGATTGCAGCGCCCAGGAATCTACTCGCATTCTGAATGATCGACCTGCGTCTTTGCGCCGTTGCACCAGTTATAACGGCGGCTTCCCCTATCTGCTGATCGCGTCCGGCGTCGATAACCGCGCCTTTGTACTCTGGGGGCCGGCGCACCTGGCGCCGTTGTTCGAGAGCTTTATCCAAACCTCCCTTCGGGGCGCGGCGCAGGAAATACGCCCCGGCAGTCGGTCGCAATTGATTGCGCTGGCCGAACAGTCCGTGGCGCCCGAAGGCCGGTTCATCGGCCTGGAGGATATGGGGCAGTTCACCGCTCTGGACGAACTGAGCACTCTGTATAACTCGGCGAAGAACCACCAGCGCGCATTGGAACTGGCGCAACGCGCGCTGGAAATTCACGAGCGCATCAAAGGAGCCAACAATCCCGGCGGCGGTTATCTGGTGGCGCGCATGGCCCGTGAACTCAGCCGCCTGCAACCCGGCGCGGCGGACGCCATGTTTCAGCGCGCCGAGCCGCTGGTTAAGGCGTCGCCGGATGGGTCAGACTGGCCGGAGTTCCTGGTCTATCGAGCCTGGTATGAATTGGACCGGGGTGATCGAACGCGGGCCGAACAGGATGCGCAACAATCCGAGGAATTAAGCCAGGCGGCGGCGGCGCGTTCCCGGCAAGGCGAAGCGAATCCCCGGATCGCCCATTCGCTGGTCGGCGTCGGGGATGTCTATGTCGAGCTTGGCAAGCTGGCGGAAGCTGAATCCGCCTACGCGCAGGCGCTCAAGATTTTCGATGCCGTGCGGGGTGGCGACTATCACTGGGTTGGGGAAAGCCATCAGCGCCTGGCGGAGGTCTATCGCCGCCAGCAGTCGTTTGATAAGGCCCGCGCCCAAGCCCAGGCGGCGGTCGAACTGAAGCGCGCCCTGTTCGGCGAGGGCCGGGCGCTGGCCGAAGCGCTGATGATCCAGGCCAAGGTTGAGCGCGCCGCAGGTCAGCCTGAGCGCGCCCTGAGCCTTTGGCGTGAGACGCGAAGGATCCTGCTGAGCGACCAGGCGGCGCTGGCGGAGTTGAAGACGGAAGATATCGAAGGCTACCTCGAATTGCTGTTCCAACTCGCCGATGCCAATGCCGCGAGCGGTAAAACGGCCCTGCTCGATGAAGCGTTTACGGTTTCGCAACTGGGCCAGACCCCGGCGGCGGGACGGGCCGTCACCCAGGTGGCCGCACGCCTCGCCGAAACCGACCCCGCCGTGCGGGAAACCGCCCGGGCGTTGCAGGACGCCCTGAAGGCCAGACAGGATGCTCAATACGAGCTGGGTCTGGAACAGAGCAAGCCGTTCCTGGCGCGGGATGCCACCAAGGAGGAGGCGCTAAAAGCAAAACTGCGCACAGCGGCGGAGGCATACCAGAGGCAGGAGCAACAGTTGCAGGCGCGATTTCCACGTTATGGCCGCCTCATCACACCAATGCCTCTGAGCGCCGCCGAGGTTGCGAAGCTGCTGCGGCGGAACGAAGCGTTGCTGCGGGTGTTGCCCGGCGAACAGGAAACCTGGGTGTTTCTGGTCAAGGCGGACGGTACATTGCGGGGCGCTGCCGCGAAACTGCCGGCCCGGCAATTGACCGCCGAGGTCGGGCGGCTGCGCGCAGGGGTGGACGCCAGTTCCGGCAGCCTGCCTGATTTTGATCTGGCCCTCGCTCACGAACTGTACCAGCAACTGCTGGGTTCTCTGGATCCGGCGCTGGTCGGGGTTGACCATCTGATCGTGGCGCCCGCCGGGGCGCTGCTTAGCCTGCCGCCTGCGCTACTGGTGCGCCGGGTGCCGGTCGAGCCTGGCGACTACCGGCGTGCGGTCTGGCTGGTGCGTGATATGGCGCTCAGCCTGCTGCCTTCAGTGGTCGCCCTAGAGCAGTTCCGCCAGATAGCGGGATCTTCGCAGGCCCGCCAGCCCTTTATTGGCTTTGGCGATCCGGAGTTTGCAGAGCGATCCGGCGCATTGCGCGGCAGTGGCGCTGCCGCCAGAGTCGAACAACTCGTCCAGAATTGCCAGATTAACGCCAAAGCCCTCGGACAATTGCCACGGCTCCCGGAAACGGCGACCGAACTGCGTGCGCTGGCCCGCACTCTGGGCGCTAATCCGGCCCAGGTCGTACTGGGTCGTCAGGCTACGATTCCCACCGTGCAGGCCAGCAATCTACAGAATTACCGGATTATCGCCTTTGCCACCCACGCGCTGTTGCCGGGGGAACTGGACTGTCTGACGGAGCCGGCGCTGGCGCTGACTCCGGGGACGGCAGCCAATGGAGGGGATTATGGGCTGCTCGACGCCGGCGCAATTGCCAACTTGAAACTCGATGCCGAATGGGTGCTGTTGTCAGCCTGCAACACGGCGGGAACGGGGGGCGGGCGCCTGCGCGGAGAGGGATTATCTGGGTTGGCTACGGCGTTTTTCTACGCGGGCACCCGGGCGTTGCTGGCTTCGCACTGGTACGTGGTCTCGGAGCCTACGGTCTTCCTGACCACCCATACGTTCGATGCGTACAAAAAATCACCTGACAGAGGGCGAGCGGAAGCGTTGCGGGGGGCGCAACTGGCGCTGCTGGAACAGCCGAACATGGCGCATCCGGTGTTTTGGGCGGCGTTTACCTTGATCGGGGAAAGCAGTCCCTTGCGGTAGCGCTTTGATAAACGGGAGCGGTTGCCGTTAGATGCAACCGATGGGCAAAACCCGCGCACAGGACAAGCATCACCATGAAAACTCGGCAATTCGATCACTATGGGTTTTGGGCGAAAGCGGCAGTGCTGGTATTAGCTGGTCTTTGGCTAGTACTTTTGCCGGATTGGGGAATTGGATTGAGGGCGCAAACAACGATCCCTCCACACGCTGCGAACGATGTCGCCAGCACGGCGGAGGGGACGCCTGTCACGATCAACGTGCTGGCTAACGACACCGGCACGGAATTGAGCATCGCCCAGGTCAGCAGTCCGGCGAGTGGTAGCGCCTCAACCAGCGGCGGCGCGATCACCTACACTCCCAACGCCGGTTTCGTGGGAGCCGACAGCTTCACCTACACCATCCGCGACGGTTTCGGTCAGTTAGCCACAGCCACGGTGACGGTCGCGGTCATTCCACCGGCGCTGAACGCCGCAAATGACACGGCGACCACAACAGCGGGAAGTCCAGTCAGCATCAACGTGCTGGCTAACGACACCGGCACGGGATTGAGCATCGCCCAGGTTATTTCCCCAGCCCATGGCAGCGCCACAATCAGCGGCGGCGCGATCATCTACACCCCCAGCACCGGCTTCGTCAGGCACTGACAGCTTCAGCTATATAATCCGCGACAGTTTCGGTCAGAGCGCCAGCGCTACGGTCACGGTCACGGTCACTCCGCCGGCGCTGAACGCCGTGAACGACACGGCGACCACAACAGCGGGAAGTCCGGTCAGCATCAACGTGCTGGCTAACGACACCGGCACGGAATTGAGCATCACCCAAGCCAGCCCCCCAGCGAATGGCAGCGCCGTAATCAGTGGCGGCGCGATCACCTACACCCCCAGCGCCGGCTTCGCGGGAACCGACAGCTTCAGCTACACCATCCGCGACAGTTTCGGCCAGAGCGCCAGCGCCACGGTGACGGCCACGGTCAACCCGCCCGGGCTGAACGCCGTGAACGATGCCGCCAGCACGGCGGCAGGGACGTCCGGTCAGCAATCAACGTGCTGGCTAACGACACCGGCACGGGATTGAGCATCTTCCAAACCAGCCCCCCGGCGCATGGCAGCGCCGTAATCAGCGGCGGCGCGATCATCTACACCCCCAACACTGATTTCAACGGCACTGACAGCCTCAGCTACACCATTCGCGACAGTTTCGGCCAGAGCGCCAGCGCCACGGTCACGGTCACGGTCAACCCGCCCGGGCTGAACGCCGTAAACGATGCCGCCAGCACGGCGGCAGGGACGCCGGTCACAATCAACGTGCTGGTTAACGACACCGGCACGGGATTGAGCATCTTCCAAACCAGCCCCCCGGCGCATGGCAGCGCCACAATCAGCGGCGGCGCGATCACCTACACTCCCAGCGCCGGCTTCGCGGGAACCGACAGCTTCAGCTACACCATCCGCGACAGTTTCGGCCAGAGCGCCAGCGCCACGGTCACGGTCACGGTGACTGCTGTCCCGATCAATCCGCCCGGGTTGAGCGCCGTGGATGACGCCGTCAGCACGGTGGCGGGAAACCCGGTCACGATCAACGTACTGACCAACGACACCGGCACGGGATTGGACATCATCCAAGTCAGCCGTCCGGCGCATGGCAGCGCCACAACCAGCGGCGGCGCGATCACTTACACCCCCAGCGCTGGCTTCACGGGAACCGACAGTTTCACCTACACCATCGGTGACAGTTTTAGTCAGACCGCCACAGCCACGGTCACGGTCACGGTGAATCCACCCGGGCTGAATGCCGTGGACGACGCGGCGACCACCCAGGCCAGAACCCCGGTCACGATCCCGGTGCTGACCAACGATGTGGGTGCGGGGTTGACCATCACTCAAGTTGGCGCTCCTGCCCATGGCAGCGCAGTGGCGAGTGCGGGCGGCGCAATCACCTACACGCCAGCCCCGAATTTCACCGGCGCCGATGCCTTCACCTACACAATTACCGACGGCTTCAGCGCCGATTCGGCCACGGTGCGGGTGACGGTGATTGCCCCAGCCCTAGACGCTGTGGATGATGCGGCGACCACCCAGTCCAGAATACCGGTCACGATCCCGGTGCTGGCCAATGACGTGGGCGCGGGGTTGACCATCACTCAGGTTGGCGTTCCTGCCCATGGCAGCGCAGTGGCCGGCGCGGATGGGGCGATCATCTATACCTCGGTCCCGAACTTTGCCGGGGCCGATACCTTCACCTACACCATTACCGACGGTATCAGCGCTGATACCGCCAAGGTGACCGTCACCGTCAAGCGCAGCAAGGAAGACACCCAAAACCTCCTGGAGAACACGACTGACAATCCCAACGCCAAAGTGGTCGGGCGGACCATCGGCAGTCTCTGCTTTGATCAGGCGGCCAGCGCGACCTTTCTGCGCGACTGCGACACGCTCGTTAACGCAGCCAGCGACAACCCGCCCGGTGTGGGTCTGGCGCTGGAGCAAATTACTCCCGAAGCCCTGGGCATTGCGGTCGATGCCTCGCAAACCAGCGTACAGAACCAGATGTTGAGCATTCGTTCCCGCATGGCCTCGTTGCGCGCCGGGGTCATGGGCATCAATCTCGACCAGTTGAATATCCAGCGCGGCGGCTGGACGCTCTCCGGGCGGGATCTGCGCTACCTGCTGGCCAGCGTAGGCGGCGGCGGCCCCAGTGCGGATGTGGATACGAATCTGGGTGCGCTCGGCGTTTTCGCCAGCGGCACCTTTAATCTCGGCAACCGGGACCGCACCGAAAATCAGACGGGATTTGATTTTAAGACCCTCGCACTGACGGTAGGCGCCGATTATCGGCTCAACGATCAGTTCGTACTTGGGACTGCTTTTTCGTATACCGCCATTGACACCGATGTGGATAGCAGCGGCGGCGCGCTGGATACCCGGGGCTATGGCCTGACGCTGTACGGAACCTATTATCCCACCGACCAGTTCTATCTCGACGGTATGGTCAATTACGGCTGGAACAATTACGACCAGCGGCGCAACGTAACTTACCAGCTCCAAAATACCGATGTGAAACAAAGCTTTGACAGCAGCTATGGCGGCCAGCAGTTTTTCGTTGACCTGGGCGTCGGTTACGAATTCACGAGCGGTAATCTGACCTTCGGCCCTGAGGTTCGCCTGAGCTATCTGGATGTAAAGGTGGACCCGTTTCAGGAACGGGCGGGTAATAGCAACCCCGGTTCAGCCTGGGCGGTGGCAATTGACCAGCAGGATCTGCAATCGCTGGTTTCAACGGTTAGCGGACGAGTCAGCTACCTGATTGACCAGCCGTGGGGCGTGTTGCAGCCGCAGATCGAATTCAGTTGGCTGCACGAGTTCAATGACGATAACTGCGTGGTCATAGGTCGCTTTGTAGAGGGCGCCGCCGTTCCCGACAACCTGTTTCAATTGGCTACCGATCCGGTGGATAAAAATTACTTCAGACTGGGCTTGGGTTTGTCGGCGCGATTTAATCGGGGTCCGACCGTCCTGCTTCAGTACCGCACCCTGTTCGATTACGCCAACCTGGAGGAACATGCCATTACTACGGAATTGCGCTGGGAGTTTTAGCATTAAACTGCCACGCGCTCATTCAGCCCTTTCGGATCCGGGCATGAGCGTGCGGATCGGATCTGCCGGCGCGGTTGGCGGTCGGCAGTGATTACCCTTAACGCAGCGGGTGATAGCATTGATGTCCTATCCTGACAAGGTTAAGTCTGATGTCCAAGAAAGTATCGATATCAGCGATATCAAGATGAGCGACGCGGCTCCCGTAATCCCCGGCTACAAAGTTGAAAAGCTGATTAACAGCGGCGCCATGGGCCAAGTCTATTTGGCGACACAGGAAGCGCTGGAGCGGCCAGTGGCAATAAAAGTAATTACCCCTTCTCTGAGCATTGACGCCACCTTCCGCCAGCGCTTTCTCAAGGAAGGGAAAATTGTGGCTCAATTGCGTCATCCGCACATTGTGACGATTCACGATATCGGCGAATGTTTGAACCAGTACTACATGATCATGGAATATGTGGAAGGCGGCATGTTGAAGGATCGAATCAGGACAGGGTTGTCCCCGAAACAGGCCGTCAATATCCTGCGCCAAATCGCCAGCGCTCTGGGTCACGCGCATCGCCAAGGTTTTATTCATCGGGATATTAAACCCGCTAATATCCTGTTTCGTGACGATGATAACGCGGTACTCTCCGATTTCGGCATTGCAAAAGCCTGCGAAGACAGCGTCCAGCTTACTGCGACCGGCTTGGCGGTTGGCACCCTCCTTTACATGAGTCCCGAACAGGCTCAAGGGAGAACGCTGGATGGCCGGAGCGACCTGTATTCCCTTGGACTGGTGTTTTACGAAATGCTCGTCGGATTCCGGCCCGATCGCACGCTGGAGGGATTTATCGAACGACTGCCGCCGGCGTTTAGTCGATACCAGGGGATTCTGGACAAACTGTTGGCCCGCAATCTGGACGAGCGCTTTATCACCGCTGAACAGTTGATTGACGCCCTTGATAAAGTCGGCGACAAGGAAGAGGATGAAACCGTCATCCTGCCTTCAGCAGCAAAGAGTGATGGACAAGCCAAGCATCCGCGCCTGTTCAACCGATATTCCATGGGCATCGCGCTCCTGCTGGTCGCCGCTGTGCTGGCTGGAGCAGGTTATGTAGTTTGGGATCGCCCGTTAAATTCCGCTCTTCCCGTTCAGGTGTCCTATTCTTATCGGCCTGCCGATCAGCTGAATTTCCGAACGCTGATGAACGGCGCGGTGCTTCGCTCCGGAGATCGCTACCAGATTCGCTTTACACCGGAACAAGATGGCTATGTGTATATTTTTCAAATTGATAGCAGTGGGAAAATTTACCGCTTGTTTCCATTTGAGGCAGGTAGCGACGCCCCGCAAAACGGCAACATTAATCCGGTGCGGGCGGAAGCGACCTACTTTGTGCCCGCCGAAGATGAGGCTTTTCAACTGGATAACCAGATAGGCCAGGAGCAAATCCACTTTCTGGCTTTCAGGAAGCGTAATGTTGACTTGGAAAGCCAGTATTCAGCGCTGGTTGAAGCGCGCCGGGCGCAGGACCATGCGCGAATTGCGGATTTGCAGGCTCAGTTGACCCATAGCTTGCAAAAAACTCAATTGGGCGCCATGCCCGTGATTAATTTTAAACACAGCGAGAGAGGAAGCCATGATCTATAAAACCTGTTGGTGGCATTATCCATTGCTCGCCCTGCTCGGCAGTGCATTGAGCGGAACCGCAGGCAGTGCCGACAGTCCGGCATCCGATGCCGATCTCAAGACGCGCGGCCCGGCCGGGACCGTTAAAATTGCCCCGGAACCGGGTGGAGCAACTCCGAAGTCGGCTTCAATGACCTCGCAACCGGGGCAGAAATCGCTGAATTTCAAGGTTAACTATGTCTATCGCCCCGGTGGTCAGGGTTCTCTCAAGCCACTTGCCGAGGGGAGCGTCCTGCATTCCGGCGACCACTACAAGCTTCAATTCACTCCTGAAGAAAATGGTTATGTGTACATTTTCCAGGTGGATAGCAACAAGGCGATTTACCGGCTTTTCCCAATGACAAGCTTTGGAGGCGTTAAGGTTGACAACCTTAACCCGGTGCGAGCCGGCGTCACTTATTATCTGCCGGCAAAGGATAAATCTTTCCAGCTCGATAATGTCGTCGGCTTGGAAAGCGTTCTTTTTCTGGCTTTCCGAGAACCGAACCAGGCGCTGGAACAGCAATACGAGGCTCTGCTAAAAGCGCGATTGTCCAAGGACGGCGCCAAGGCTGAGAATTTGCAGACCGCAATCAAGAGCAACTTTAAGACTCGTGGCTTGGCGGCTATCGTGGATGATTCCGAGAAAAAGACAACCACTGTGCAATGGACGGCGGCGGAAGCTTTTACCATGCCGGTGCAGCGATTGGAGAACCTGTGCGCGGATTGCGTCAGCATGATTACTTTCGAGCATCGGTGATCCATCGTTACGCACATCTGCAACCGTGCCGATTGAGATTGCTTCCACAGGGAGAGATCGTTCATGAATTTCGCTGGGATTGGTCTACAGCTTCCGTCGCTGCTCTTGCCCCAGGCGAGCGTGAACCTGAGCCGGTGGGCGGTAGTCGCCTGCGATCAATACACCTCGCAGCCGGAATACTGGGCGCGGGTGGAGGCGCAGGTCGGCGAAGCGCCATCCACGCTGCGGCTGATTCTGCCGGAGGTTTATTTGGGTGCGGCGGATGAAACGCAGCGGATTCAGGCGATTCAGGCGACCATGCGCCGCTACCTGGCCGAGGGCGTGCTGATTCCGCAAACGCCCGGCTGGACGCTGGTAGAGCGGGAGACGGCGCGAGGGCGGTTGCGCAAGGGGTTGGTCGTGGCGCTGGACTTGGAACACTACGATTTCAATCCTGGCGCCAAGACGCTGATTCGACCAACCGAAGGCACCATTCTGGAGCGGTTGCCGCCGCGAATCCGGGTGCGCACGGGTGCGCCGCTGGAGTCGCCGCATGTGATGGTGCTGATCGATGACCCGGAGCATACGGTTATCGAGCCGCTGTTCGCCGAACCGCTGGAGCCGCTGTACGACGTTCCGCTGATGCTGGACAGCGGTCGGATTCGCGGCTGGCGGGTGGAGCATCCTTGGCTGATTCAATGGGTGGTCGAGCAATTAACGCGGCTGGCGGACCCGATAGTGTTCGCCACCCGCTATGAGACTGCTGACGAGCCGGTGCTGCTGTATGCCATGGGCGACGGCAACCATTCCTTTGCCACCGCCAAAATCATCTGGGAAAATCTCAAGCGCACCGCCTCCGATCCAGCGGCGATCATGAACCATCCTGCTCGGCATGCACTGGTGGAACTGGTCAATCTCCATGATGAAGGGCTGGAATTCGAGGCGATTCACCGGCTGGTGTTCCAGGTGGAACCCCATCGCCTGTTGACGGCGCTGGCGGAGTTTTGCGCCGTGCGAGGTTCGAGGTTGGCGGTGCAGGATTACCCAGCGTGGCCGGTGGCGCGGCAGGCGTGGCGGGAGATGCAAGGGTCGCCCGATTGCCATGCCATCGCCTTCGTAAGCCGGGATCGGTGCGGCGTGTTGTTTATCGAGCAGCCGCGTTTGAGTTTGCCGGTCGCCAGCCTGCAAGCGTTTCTGGATCACTATCTGCCAGATCAGCCTGATGCGCGGCTTGATTACATTCACGGCGAAGACACGCTGGAACAGCTTGGCGTACAACCGGGTAACATCGGTTTTTATTTGCCGGCCTTGGCCAAGGATGATTTCTTCCGCACCGTGATCCGCGACGGCGCTTTGCCCCGCAAGACCTTTTCAATGGGCGAAGCCGACGAGAAGCGGTTCTATCTGGAATGCCGACGGATCGCGCCCTGACCCCTAATCCCTGATTGAAGAAAACCGTATGTTGAAGGTCCCGGACCTGGCGCGGGTGCGCAACATCGGCATCGCCGCCCATGTAGACGCCGGCAAAACCACGCTGACCGAGCGGATGCTGTATTACGCGGGCGCGTCCCACAAGATCGGTGAAGTCCATGAAGGCGCGGCTCACATGGATTACATGGCTGAGGAGCAGGAACACGGCATCACTATTACCGCCGCCGTGACGAAACTGCCCTGGCGCGACCATCTGATTCAGTTGATCGATACCCCCGGCCATGTGGATTTCACCATCGAAGTTGAACGTTCGATGCGGGTGCTGGACGGTTGCGTGATTGTGCTGGACGGAGTGCGCGGGGTGGAGCCGCAGACCGAAACCGTCTGGCGGCAGCGCACTCGATTTCAATTACCGGCACTGTTTTTTGTCAACAAGCTGGACCGGCCCGGCGCTGATTTTGGGCGGGTGCTAAAGACCGTGCGCCAGCGCTTGCGGGCTGAACCGGTGGCGATCACCGTGCCGCTGCCCGATTACGACGGTTCGGTAATTCATCTGATCGATAAAACCCGGTTGCGTTTCGGCGGCGACAAGGGGGAACAAATCCAGGTTGCGCCCTGTGATCAGGCGATCTGGGAATGGGCGCGACCGTATCGGGAAAGCCTGCTGCTGGCGGCGGCGGAGATGGACGATGCGCTGGCGGAACAGGTGTTGGCGGAGCAGGAACCGGATGCGGAGAGGGTGTGGGCGGCGTTGCGCCTAGCGGTGCTGTCCGGCAGGGTTTGCCCGGTTTTTGCCGGTAGCGCCCTGCGTAATCAGGGGGTGCAGCCGTTGCTGGACGGCGTGACGCGGTTGTTGCCAGCCCCGACCGAACGCCCGCCGAGCCTGGCGCGCCGGCTCGACGGCGGCGAGGAATGGGTGGCGATGGACGCCAGCGGTCCATTGGCGGCGCTGGCGTTCAAAGTGCAGATGTGGGAAGGGCGTCGCCACGTTTTCGCCCGACTCTACCGGGGAACGCTGAAGCCAGGCGACGAGATCGCAGTCCCCGGCTTGAACGGGACACTGCGCCAGGAGCGGGTGGCGCGGTTGTTCGACGTGGACGCCAACCACAAGAATCGCCTGGATGAGGCCAGCGTCGGCCAGATTGTGCTGGTGGCCGGATTGCGCTGGGCGACGACGGGTGACACGCTGTGCGCGCCGCTGCATCCGCTGTGGCTGGAGCGGATCGAAACCCGCGCCCCGGTGCTGGGGTTGGCGATTGAACCGCAAGCCAGCGCCGATGAGCAAAAATTGCTGGAGGCGCTGGATAAATTGCAGCAGGAAGATCCGACGCTGCGGGTTGAGGAAAATCAGGAAACCGGCCAGCGGGTGCTGCGCGGCATGGGTGAATTGCATTTGCAAATTGCCCAGGAGCGGTTGCAGCGCGAGTTTGGCGTCAAGATCCGGGCCGGCCATCCCGATGTAGTTACCCGTGAATCCATTACCGGATCTGCCGGGTTTGCCAGCGTATTTCACCGGTTGATCGATCAGCCGGACGGCAGGAAACTGGAGCTGAAAGCCGGAGCGCGGGTGGCGGTGGGACCGCTGGGGCGTGGCGCTGGCATCACCGTGACCGTTGAGCCGCGAGTGCGCCCGGAAGGGGTCGAACTGCATCCCGCGCAACGGGACGCAGCAGCGGGTGGAGCGGAGGATGCGCTGGTCAGCGGCCCCGCGACCGGGACGCCATTGCAGGATTTGGCGGTGCAAGTGCTGGAGGTGGAACTGTTTGGCGCTCTGTCCAGCCCGCAGGCGCTGCGGATAGCGGTGGCGGAGGCGACCCGCAAGGCGCTGGCTCAGGCGGGCAGTGTGGTGCTGCGGCCAATCATGACGACCGAGGTGGTGGTTCCCGAAAGCGATGTCGGAGTGGTGATCGGCGATTTGCAGTCGCGTCGGGCCGTGATTCGGGATACGACGACCTTGGGCGAAATGACGATGATTCACTGCGATTGTGCGCTGGATCGGCTGCTGGGCTATATCACCGATCTGCGCGGCATGACCCGTGGACGCGGCCAGTTCACCATGACCTTTGATCGGTTTGATGTAGCGTGATCAGGGCAGAAACAGCCGCGCCGTCGCCGCCGGGTTGCCGGCAAAGTACAAATGGAGATATGAAGCGGTCAACCGTCCGACCCGATACACCGCCTCGCCCGGTTTGCCATCGCGCTGGCGGCGACCGCAGACCAGCGGTTGCAGTGGCGTTTCCAGCTTGGAATGATGAAATGTATGGCCGCGCAATTCACCCTCCGGCAATTCCACCGCCTGCATGCCTAATCCCGCCAGCTTGGCTTGCAGCGCCGCGTGACCCGGTAATAAGCCCAGCATTGGCGCACGGTTGCCCTCTTTGTCGGCCAGCGATTCCAGGGTATAGAGCAGGCCACCGCATTCGGCGTAAATCGGCTTGCCGGCTTGATGATGCTGATGCAACGCTGCACGCATGGGCTGATTAGCGGCCAGTTCGCTCAAATGCAGTTCGGGATAGCCGCCAGGCAGATAAACGCTGTCCACCGTCGGCAATTCGCTATCGCGCAGCGGCGAGAAAAACGTCAGTTCCGCACCTGATGCCCGCAACAGGTCGAGGTTAGCCGGATACAGGAATGCAAACGCAGTGTCGCAGGCGACGCCGATGCGCACCCCTTTGAGTAGAGGCGGCGGCCATTCGGCGTGTGCTTCGGGAAAAGCGACGGGCGGCGGCAATTCGGCCAGTCCAGTCGCGGCAATCAGCGTGGCGGCGCTCTCCAGCCGTGTTTCCAGATCGGCAATTTCGGCGGCCTGTACCAGGCCGAGATGGCGGTCGGGCAAGGCAATTTCACCGTCACGCGGCAGCCAGCCGTAATAACGCAAGTCAGAAGGCAGGCTTTCAGCCAGCAATTCGGCATGGCCTGGCCCCGCCACTCGATTGGCCAGTACCCCGGCGAAGGGCAGGCCGGGCCGGTAGCGCGCCAGGCCGTAAGCGAGTGCGCCGAAGGTTTGAGCCATGGCGTGGGCGTTGATTAGCGCCAGCACCGGCACTCCGAACAAAGCAGCGAGATCGGCGCTGGACGGGGCGCCGTCGAATAAACCCATCACCCCTTCAATCAGGATTAAATCCGCTTCCTGTGCGGCCTGATACAGCAGCGCCTTGCAGGCGTGTTCGCCAACCATCCACAAATCCAGTTGATAGACCGGCTGGCCGGAAGCCCGCTCCAGAATCATCGGATCGAGAAAATCCGGGCCAGTCTTGAATACGCGGACGTTACGGCCTTGATTGCGGTGATAACGGGCGAGTCCGGCAGTGACAGTGGTTTTGCCTTGACCGGAGGCGGGAGCGCTGAGTAGCAGGGCAGGGCAGGCGGCGGACATTAACGGCGCGGGCCAGCGACTATTTTATCCTCATGCAATCTGGAAATCTCGGCGTCGCTGATGCCAAGAATCTCCGACAAAATCTCGTCCGTTTGCTCCCCTAATACAGGAGCCGGTTTAGGAGGAAGGCGCTCAAACTCGCTAAATTCAAAAGGACTGCCGGGTACTGGATAAGAGCCGATTCCCGGTTGCTCCACTCTGCTGAACATGGGATGCTGTGATGAAAAATCCGGATCCTCTTCAATGGCCTGCTTGAAGGTGCGAAACACGGACCAAGTGACTCCGTTATCATCGAAAGACTGGGCGAAATCTTCAATTTTTCTTACGCGAAACCAGGGTTCCAAAATAGCCGTGATTTCCTTGCGCGCCCTGAACCTATTGCCTTCCTGACTCAGCTTTAATCCCAATTTTTCACCCAGCGCGTCAAATTCGGCATGCAGGCCGGTTGATTTGCACAAGCCATTCCATTGCCTTTGCGTCAGGCCCACCACCATGACCCTTCTGCCATCAGCAGTCTCAAAGTCCTGCCCATAGGCGCCATACAGAGCGTTGCCATATTTGGGGCGATCAAAATCATTGATGACGACTTCCCCAATAATCCCCAGATTCCCCAGCATTGCCAAGGCTACATCTTTCAAGGCAATTTCGATCTCTTGTCCCTGTCCCGTCAACCTTCTATGCCTCTCCGCCGCCAGCACGCCCAGAGCCACCATCTGTCCAGTGATGCAGTCCCAGGCAGGCAGCACATGACATACCGGATCCCGGGAATCTTCCAAACCGGTCGCATAAGGGAAGCCAACTGCAGGATTGATCGTATAATCCACTGCCGGGCGACCGTCTCTGGTGCCAAGCACAGTAACTGCGATCAAGTCTTCCCTGTGTTTTTTCAAGTGTTCGTAATCCATCCAGCCACGAACCCGCAGATTAGTCAGAAAAATACCGTTATCCGGTCCGGGCGCACAGATCAATTGCGTGATGATTTCCTGTCCACGGGGCGTGGTCATGTCTACTGCAATCGAACGCTTGCCCTTATTCAAACCTGCCCAGAACAAGCTTTTATTGTCCTGAGTAACCGGCCATCTGTGATAATCCAGACCACCTCTGATTCTGTCAAACCGGATGACATCCGCACCCATTTGCGCGAGCGTCATCCCCGCCAGTGGCGCGGCTACAAATGC
>DEHY01000040.1 GCA_002352185.1 Competibacteraceae bacterium UBA2788 | reverse complement strand
CACGCCAGGTTCTCAGCCTGCTCGCCAGCTAAAACCCCGGCGGTATCATCAACTTATAACTTGATGATTTTAAAGCAACAATTGATTCTGCCGCCATCCCGATCAGCTTCGCAGCGGCGTATTTGCAGCGCAGTCCGTTTCAGGTATTCGTCGTCAGTCCGCAGCCGATTGCGGAGTTAATCAGCGCGGAATCCGGCGTCAATGCGCGCAAGGGCGCCGGGTATCGGTTCACCGCGAGTCGTGCCGGTGCATGGGAAAGTTCAGCCGCGATTCAGTGGGTCTGGCTATCCTGGAAGCGGGCTATAATGCCTCTACAGATTTCAAGCTGAACAATGCCCACTCCCAACGAGGTGAATTATGAACCTGAACCAACCAGTGAAAACGACTGCAACCGTAATAATGGCGCTGGCGGCAAGCCTGGTGTTGAGCGGCTGTCCGTCCAGCATGTCCGGCAGCGCCTATAGTCGCGGTCAGGTCCGTGAGGCCCAGGATGTGCGGCTGGGCTATGTCGATAACGTCCGCCAGGTGCTGATCGAAGGGACTCAGAGCGGCGTAGGCACGGTGAGCGGCGCGGCTTTGGGTGGGCTGGCCGGCAGCACCATCGGCCAAGGCAGAGGACAGGTTGCCGGCGCCATTGGTGGAGCGGTGATCGGCGGCCTGGTCGGTTCGGCCATTGAGGAAAATGCGACGCGCCAGCCGGGCGTAGAGATCACGGTTCGCCTGGACAATGGCCGGATGCTGGCGGTGACTCAGGCCGATGATGAGCCGTTTTATCGGGGCGACCGGGTGCAGGTGCTTACCGGATACGACGGCACGGCGCGGGTAGCGCATTACTGAGCGACGGCCTGAACGGAAACGGTGTCGCTTAATGCATCCGTTCCGCTGTTGGCACATCGGCTGCGGCAGCGGCGCGCAAACTCCGACCGCTTTCCGAGTACAGTAACCGGCCAGGATGGAGTATTTGCCGTTCGGTTCCCTGTTCGGCGCAGCGCTGAACCAGCTGATCGGCAATCACGGGCAAGCCCTGCGGTCGCAATGGGTAATGATGTTCCAGTCGCGCCAGTTGGCCGTCGGCGTCCAGCGTCGCCACGGTGTAGGCCAGCGTCCCCAATTCCGGATCGGCCTGGTGAGTGATCCGCATCTGTTGTTCTGGTTGCTCGCTGTCGTTATGAAAAATGCGCTCAACCAGATAATCCCCGGACAGGCAGGGAATGTCGCGAAACGCCGCCAATGCCGCCGCATCGTNNCGCTGCGCCCGCGCCCAACGCAGATAGCCCCCGCCCAGTTCAGCGCCCGGCAGCGCCCGGCCCGGCCCGAATTGCGCCCAGTCGTTGAAGGTGTAAAACGGCGTGTGTACATGATCCTCGGCCGCCAGAAAACGATTGCCCGCTTCTAATTCGACGGAACGGGTTCCGGGCCGCTCGAACCAGGCGTGTTCCAGCAATTCCCACAGCGGCAAAAACTCGTTGCTTTCCAGTTGCACCCGCAGCAGAGCGCACAGATCGCCTACGGTAGCGAAGGACAGATTCAGTGCGGTCAGATCGAACGCCTGTCGCACCGCCTCATCGGTGGCCGGCGACGTTGCGCCGTTCTGCAACAAGGTGTCCTCCATGATCCGCGCCAACCGGGCGATGTCGTCGCTGGGGCCAACGAAGCAAAACGGCAACAGCAGCAACGGGCCGGAACCAGGGCGGCGCAGCGGATTGATGGCGGCCAGCGGGAAGAAACCCCGGTCGGCGCCCAGCGCGATCAATTGTGGGGTGAACGCCGTACCCTGCGACCGCGAACTGCCGTTATATAACGCGACCAGCGCCTCGATCAGCGGCAATCCGGGCCGAAGAATTTCGGTCTGGTCGTACAGTGCGCCCGGCAGGATCAAGCCAAGATGGGTAATGCCGTTGAGAATGCGATCCAGATCCTTGGCGAGATGGCCGGCCAGCGCGGTGGCGGCAGCTACCGTGAGCGGTTCGGGCGGTACGCCTGCGGGATCGGAGCGTTGTGGGTCCAGTTCGATGGCCAGCAGGCCGGCGTAATGGCGGAGTGCGGGAGCAGCGGTATCGGTGATGATCAAAGTGGGTTCTCGAAAGGGAGGGACGCGCCCATTATGGCAATACCTTCCCTTGGGGGAAGGCCAGGAGGAAGAATCAAGCTGCGCATTATAAAGATTAGGCAGTGCAGCGGCGGATCATCCGGCCTGGGTCAGGGCGAAGCTGTCAGAGGATCGTTTCATGCTGGAATTTTTTTGCTGCATTGCATACTCAAATAGTGTGCTCGCGCCGTTTTTCCGCCTAAACTTGGCAGCGAGAGCCTACTAAATTCAGGGTTTTCAAGATTAACCGACACCAAACGAGGCAAATCCATGTCCGAACCGATCCAGACCCCAGCCGAGCAATTGCAACAGGCTAACCTGGCGCTGGCCGCCGTCCAAAAAGCACTCGATTATTCCCTGGCGGACCTCAAGGAACGGACGCAGAAAGTTGATGGCCGTGTTTCCGCCGCCCTGCTGGATCAGCATCAACTGGTGAGTTACGACCTGTCGCTGTCCTGCGCGGAAACGACGGGCGCCCGATTCATGCTCGACTACGCCCGGCGGGCGCGCGAGGCCGGCGGCGGCTCGGCCAGCGAACTCACGCTGGAAGAGCGGTTCGCGTTGCTGTTTGCCGCCGAGGCGGTGCAGGGCATTCGCAACCGGCTAAGCGCCCGTCCGGCGGATTTTGGCCTGAATGACCACTGGCTGGGCGCTACCGTCGATCATGCCGTGGCGCGGCAGTTTTGTTTAGCGCAGCTCCCGGCGGCGCGGGTCGCTGAACTGGGGCAATTAGTCCGCGCCCAGGATGGCGTGACCGGCGCTTATCTGCTGGATGATCACCACGAGATGATGCGCGACACCTTCCGGCGGGTGGCTGAGGAAGTGGTGATGCCGCTGGCCGAGGAGATTCACCGCCACGATCTCGATATTCCCGACGCCATTATCGATCAGGTCAAGGAAATGGGCTGCTTCGGCATTTCCATTCCCGAACGCTTCGGCGGCATCCAGAGCGATGAAGGCGAAGACAACATGGGCATGATCGTAGTGACCGAGGAGCTGACCCGTGGCTCATTGGGCGCTGCCGGCAGTTTGATCACCCGTCCTGAAATTCTGTCCCGCGCCTTGTTGAAGGGCGGCACTGAAGCGCAGAAATTGAAATGGCTGCCACAACTGGCATCCGGGGATATGTTGTGTGCGGTGGCGGTGACTGAGCCGAATTACGGCTCCGATGTCGCCAATATGCGGCTGAAGGCGACCAAAACCGAGGGCGGCTGGCTGCTTAACGGCGCCAAGACCTGGTGTACTTTTGGTGGACGCGCCGGAGTATTGCTGATTCTGGCCCGCACCAATCCCGATCTTTCGCTCGGTCATCGCGGCCTGTCCATGTTTCTGCTGGAGAAGCCGAGTTATCCCGGTCACGCCTTCGAGTTCAAGCAGGACGGCGGCGGAGTGCTGAGCGCCAAGGCGATTGCGACCATCGGCTATCGCGGGATGCATTCCTTTGATCTGTTCTTCGACAACGTATTCGTGCCCGATGAGAACATGCTGGGCGGGCCGGCGGGCGAGGGCAAAGGTTTCTACTTTACGATGGCCGGGTTTTCCGGCGGGCGCATCCAGACCGCCGCCCGCGCCATAGGCATCATGCAGGCGGCCTACGAGCGGGCGTTGCGTTACGCTCAGGAGCGCATGGTGTTTGGCTATCCGATTGCCGACTATCAACTGACCCAGGTCAAGCTGGCGCGGATGGCGACCTATCTGGCGGTCAGCCGCCAGTTCACCTACACCGTCGGACGGCTGATGGATCAGGGCGAGGGCGACATGGAAGCCAGCATGGTCAAGTTCTTCACCTGCAAGACCGCCGAATGGGTGACCCGCGAGGCGTTACAGATTCACGGCGGCATGGGCTACGCCGAGGAGATGCCGGTTAGCCGTTACTTCATTGATGCACGGGTATTGTCAATTTTCGAGGGTGCGGAGGAGACGCTGGCGCTGAAGGTGATTACCCGCTCGCTGGTGGACAATGCCAAGCCTAAAGCCGAGGTGGGAGGCTAAGCGATGAGTTTTTCGATGCGATTGAGCGAGCAGGCGGAAGTCGCCGGATCGGTGGCGGTGAATCTGGAATGGGTGCGGCGGCCACAATACGGGCGCTATCTGGATGAGTTTGTGCCGGGGCAGGTGTTTGTCCATCCGCGTGGTTTTACGTTTGACCGCGCGGCGATGCTGGATTTTGCCCGCATCTTCATGCAATGCAACCCGCTGTATCTGAATCTGGAATACGCCAGGGCGCACGGCTTTCCCGATCTGCCGGCCAGTCCGCAAATGGTGTTCAATGTGGTGCTGTCGCTGGGCGTGCATAATGATTCCGAGAAAGCAATTGCCAATCTCGGCTATTACAACGTGCAGTTTCTGCGCCCGGTTTATTCAGGCGACACCCTGCGCGGTTATACCCAGGTGGTAGACCGCAAGGCGCGCGGACAGGATAAACCCGGCATTGTGCTGATTCGCACCTTGGGCGTGAATCAGCACAATCAGGTGGTGTTGCAGTACGAGCGCAAGATCATGGTGGACTGGCGCGGCGACCGCCTGCCGACGACGCCCGCGCCGACGACGCCGGTGGATTTTCCGTGGGTGGAGCATCCGGTGGTGGATTTGCCAATCAATGCCGGTGGCTATCCGGGCCAATTGACCGGCCCCAACACCTATTTCGAGGATTTCTCCCTCGGCGATCTGATCGTTCACGCCAATGGCCGCACCATCACCGACGAGCATATGGCGCTGACCTATCTGGTCGGCAATACCCATCCGCTGCATTTTGACCGGATATACAGCACTGGCTTGTCGGGCAAGATGAGCGGTGAACCGATTGTTTACGGCGGGTTGGTGTTCGCGTGGCTGGAAGGCTTGGCCAGCCGCGATGTCAGCGAAAACGCGCTGTGGGAATTGGGCTTCACCGAGGGCTATCACACTCAGCCGGCGGTGTCCGGCGATACGGTAGCCGCGATGTCGCGGGTGGTGGCGACTGAAACCCTACCGAATACCGATGCCGCCGGCATCGTCACCTTCCAGTTTATCGGCGTGAAGAACATCAGCGCCGCCGCCGCGCTGGAAACTTATGGCGCGGATTTGTTTATCAAGGAGAACGATAAGCAGAAGCTGAGCAAGGAGAAGATCAGCAGCAAGATCTTCGAGATTGAACGGCGGTTGCTGATTAAGCGGCGTCCGGCGTGAGCCTGCTAATCACTCCCCCGATAAGGGGGGGTGATTAGCAGGGGATAGATGTTTGTTGATTAATTGATCTATTTGAAGATGAGATTGGATGCATGATCAGTCCTAAATTTGTAGCAAAATCGAATCAGAAGAACCGACCCGCAGACTTGCAGTATTTGGATTTAAGAAACTCAGTGATCTAATTAAGGCCCATACTGATATATTCAAGCTGGAAGAAAGGTCAGTGCATGGCTCGGCTTCAAAGGTTTTGTATGTGCGCGCCGCCAAGCAAGCGTAATCCAGGTTAAACCTAATGGCTGAATTGTGAAAGTGGAATTTTTAATTATGAGCATTAAAGAATTAGAGCTTGCCGTTTCCAAGCTGTCTTCCGAAGAGCTTACGAGCTTTGCTTAATGGTTTGAAGAATTGACTGCCTATAAACTTACTTAACGCAGAGACCCAGCTATGGCATTCAGCGACTACAAAGGTATTTCGCAAGTTCAGGCGGAATTCAGAATTAGATACCAAGAAGAAGATTTTATAATCGCCAATCATTATAATGTGCCGTTTGCCTTTACCGAAGAATTTAAATTTAATCAAATAAATCTGGATGTTTTTTCGTCAGAGGCGTCCCGATGTGAGATTATCATTTTCCCAATATTAAGAGAGGTTTATAAAAGTTATCACCAGAAAGTTGCACTATGGGTGCAGAAGTCAATCGCTTATAACGAGAAACTTAACGGTACGCCAGACTACGTTGTTTCAAAAAAATCNNGAGCAAGGTTGGGGTCAATGCTTGGCGGAGCTGATTGCGGCGCAATACATTAATGCAAATGCCAAATTACCCATCTACGGAGTTGTAACCGATGGAAGATTGTGGGAGTTTGGAAAGCTGCTTGAAACCGTTTTTACAAAGAATATCAGCGGCTTTACTATAGATGAACTGCCTGAATTGTTCGGCGCACTGGATTTTCTTTTCCGTAATGCTATTTCAAATGAATAGGGTTTAGTGGCTTAAATATGGAAATTCATGCTCTGGGAGTTTTATGAACCTTATCAAGTACTGAATGTGTCCGTTGGTTAGAGCTTGGGATCGTGAATCGGTTCTGGGCGCTTACTAAGGGGCGACCAAGGAGTGATAGGCATCCGGCTTATCACTTGTCTTCAATGTTGGGCGAATTACCAGGCCTGAATAAGGATAAGGGGAACAATGTGAAGATCTATGTAGGTAACATATCGCGGGAAGTTACCGACGATGATTTACGAGAGGCTTTTGTGGCATTCGGCCAAGTTGAATCGGCAACGGTGCTCAAAGATAAATTCACCGGTGAATCAAGAGGGTTTGGTTTCGTGGAGATGCTGGCCGGGTCGGAAGCCCAATCCGCCATCAATGGGATGAACGGCAAGGATCTGAAAGGCAGAACCCTGAACGTTAACGAAGCCCGTCCGCGTGAGGATAATCGCGGTGGCGGCGGCTTTGGCGGCGGGGGTGGCTTTGGCGGTGGTCGGCCAGGCGGCGGTGGCGGTGGCCCTAGAAGGTCATCGGGCGGCGGCGGCGGCAGACAGCGCTACTAATCGGATAAACCCGGGGGGTTATAACCTAACCCCCTGATCCGGATAATAACACTTGCCCGTACAGTAACAGCCCGAACCCAACAAACCCTGAAACGATGTCGCAATCCCTAATGAGGCTCCCATGACCACCCCTACTAAACGCGACAAACCCTGGCTGATGCGGACGTATTCCGGTCATTCTTCGGCCAAGGCTTCCAATGAGCTTTACCGTACCAACCTGAGCAAAGGGCAAACCGGTCTGTCGGTCGCCTTCGACCTGCCGACCCAGACCGGCTATGACTCCGATCATCCGCTGGCGCGGGGCGAAGTCGGCAAGGTCGGCGTGCCGATTGGACATATCGGCGACATGGAAACGCTGTTCGACCAGATTCCGCTGGGTCAGATGAACACCTCGATGACGATCAACGCCACCGCCGCCTGGCTGCTGGCGCTGTACGTGGCGGCGGCGGAACGGCAGGGCGCGTCTCCGGCGCAATTGCAGGGCACCACCCAGAACGACATCCTCAAGGAATACCTGTCGCGCGGTACCTACATCTTTCCGCCCGCGCCGTCAGTGCGGCTGATCACCGACATCATCGCCTATACGGTCAAGCACATTCCCAAGTGGAACCCGACCAATATCTGTAGCTACCACTTGCAGGAAGCCGGCGCGACGCCGACCCAGGAACTGGCCTACGCGCTGTCCACCTCTATCGCCATTCTGGACGCGGTGCGCGATTCCGGCCAGATTGGCGCGGACGATTTCGAGCAGGTGGCCGGGCGCATCTCGTTCTTCGTCAACGCCGGCATTCGCTTCATCGAGGAATGCTGCAAGATGCGGGCGTTCACCCAACTGTGGGACAAACTGACCCGCGAGCGTTATGAGGTGCAAAGCGAAGAGATGCGCCGCTTCCGCTACGGGGTGCAGGTCAACTCGCTGGGCCTGACCGAAGCGCAACCGGAAAATAATGTGCAGCGCATCGTGCTGGAAATGCTCGGCATTACCCTGTCCAAAAATTCCCGTGCCCGTGCCCTGCAACTGCCGGCCTGGAACGAGGCGCTGGGCCTGCCGCGCCCGTGGGATCAGCAATGGGCGCTGCGGATGCAGCAGGTGCTGGCGTTTGAAACCGACCTGCTGGAGTACGGCGACATTTTCGACGGTTCGCCGGTGATCGCCGCCAAGGTCAAGGCGCTGGTGGACGGTGCGGAACAGGAAATGGCGCGGGTCCAGGAACAGGGCGGCATGGTGCAAGCTATCGAGTCCGGCTATGTCAAGCGGCAACTGGTGTCCAGCCACACCGAGCGGATGCGCGCCATTGAACGCGGCGATCTCAAGATCGTCGGCCTCAACTGCTATAAGGAGACCGAAGTTTCACCGCTGACCGGCGGCGTAGACAGCGGCATCATGAAGGTTGATCCACGCGCCGAACGCGAGCAGATCGAGCGACTCAACGCCTTCCGCGCCAAACGGAATAGCACTGAAGTCAAGGCGGCGCTGGCCAATCTGGCGGAGACGGCGCGCAGCGGCGCCAATATCATGCCGGCTTCGATTCTCTGCGCTCATGCCGGCGTCACCACCGGCGAATGGTCGCAGACCCTGCGCGATATTTTCGGCGAATACCGTGCGCCCACCGGGATTGATATTCCCGCCAATGACGATACCCGCAGCGCCAAGGTGGTCACGATTCGCAGCCAGGTGACTCAAGCCGGCATCGAACTGGGTCGGCCACTGCGCCTGTTGATCGGCAAGCCGGGCCTGGACGGTCACAGTAATGGCGCTGAGCAAATCGCGGTCAAGGGTCGTGATGTCGGCTTCGAGATCGTTTACGAAGGCATTCGTTTGACCCCGGAGCAAATCGCCAAGGCAGCGCTGGAAGAAGGCGTCCACCTGATCGGCCTGTCGGTGCTGTCCGGCAGCCATATCGAGATGGTTGAGGATGTCTTCAATCAACTGGACAAGGTCGGTTTGAAGGGCTTGCCGGTGGTCATCGGCGGTATCATCCCGGAGAGCGACGCCCAGTTGCTCAAGGATCGGGGCATCGCTGCGGTTTACACCCCCAAGGACATCGACATGAACGGCATCATGGTGGATATCCTCAACCTGATCCGCAAGGCGAACGACCTGAAGCCGGTCGATCCGGCATGAGCCGAATGGCGCTTCCTGATCCGGCGGTGCTGGCGTCCGCCGTCAGCGGGCGGGACCGGCTGGCGCTGGCGACGGCGCTCAATTTGCTGGACGACCGCCGTCCGGCGGCCCGTCAGTGCGCCGCCGAGTTTCTGGATTTATTGCCGGCGGAAAAACTGGACGCCGACGGCCACCTGATCGGCATTACCGGCCCGCCGGGTGCGGGCAAATCCTCGCTGACCGCCGCACTGATTCAGGTGTGGCGGCAGCGTGGCCTGAAGGTCGCAATCCTGGCGGTGGACCCGTCCAGCCCAATCAGTGGCGGGGCGTTGCTGGGCGACCGGCTGCGCATGCACGCCAGCGGTGCGGATCGCGAGGTGTTCATTCGTTCACTGGCCTGTCGCGGCGAGTTTGGCGGTCTCAGCGCCGAAGTGTGGCCAATGAGCCTGGCGATGCTGGCGGCCTTCGACATCGTGCTGGTGGAAACGGTGGG
Organism: Competibacteraceae bacterium UBA2788; assembly: GCA_002352185.1. Lineage (GTDB taxonomy): Bacteria > Pseudomonadota > Gammaproteobacteria > Competibacterales > Competibacteraceae > Contendibacter. The sequence continues at coordinate 6,091 of DEHY01000040.1, read as the reverse complement.
CGTTGGGCAGAAGGAGATTGATGTCTCCAAGATGACCGATACCACCTGTTTCGTGGCCCAGCCCGCTTCCGGCGATAGCATCCAGTTTCTCAAGGCCGGCATTATGGAAGTGCCGCATGTGATCGTGGTCAACAAGGAAGACATCGGCATGGCGGCGCGCAAAACCCTGTCGGATTTGCGCAATACCCTGGGACGGCGCACCGACGCCGATGGCTGGCAAGCGCCCGCCTTGTCGGCCAGCGCGGCGCTGGGCAGCGGCATCGAAGCGCTGGCCGATGCGCTGGACGCGCACCGGAACTGGCTGCTGGAGCGAGGGCAGTTCACTGCCCGCCGTCAGCGCTGTCAGGCGGAGTGGCTGGTCAAGCATTTGCGCGAGGAGTTTGGTCGCTACGGAATCCATCGGCTGGGTGGTGAAGACGCGCTGTTTGCGACCTTGATGGGTCAGCCGCGTCGCCGTTCGCCGATTGCCGAATACGAGGCTCTGCGCGCCCGCGTGATGCAGTAGGAAAGTTAGGATTAAAATTATTTCTTTGGCGCCTTAAAAAACTACCCCAACCAGAGAGAAATACAACATGGCGAAAGAACTCTATAACCTCGGTGAAATGCCTCCCCTGGGCTTGATTCCCAAGAAAATGCACGCCTGGCTGATCCGGGCCGAGCGCTTCGGCAAGCCGACCGAGGCGTTCCAAAAGGAAGTGGTGGACGTGCCGCCCATCGCCGATGACGAAGTGCTGGTCTACGTCATGGCGGCGGGGATCAACTACAACAACGTCTGGGCGGGACTGGGCATTCCGGTCAACGTCATCGCCGCCCGCAACAAGGCCGGCGAGAAGGAAGACTTTCACATCGGCGGCAGCGACGCCTCCGGCATCGTTTACAAAATCGGCAAGGACGTGACCCACGTCAAGGTCGGCGATGAGGTGGTGATCCATTGCGGCCAATACAGCCGCAATTGTGAATGGGTCAAGAACGGCGGCGATCCGATGTACTCGCCGACCTTCCGCATCTGGGGCTACGAGACCAACTGGGGCAGCTTCGCCCAGTTCACCAAAGTGCAGGCCCAGCAGTGCATGCCCAAGCCCAAGCACATGACCTGGGAGGAAGCGGCAGCGTATGTGCTGGTGGCCGCCACTGCCTGGCGGATGCTGCACGGCTGGGGCGTCAACGCGGTCAAGAAGGATGACGTGGCCTTGATCTGGGGTGGGGCTGGCGGCTTGGGTTCGATGGCGATCCAGATTGCCAAGGCGGCGGGCGCAACGCCGGTCGCCATGGTGTCGGGCGAGGACAAGTTTGATTACTGCATGAAATTGGGCGCCAAAGGCTGCATCAACCGCAACGACTTCGATCACTGGGGCATGTTGCCGCACTGGAAGGACAGCGCCGGTTACGCCAAGTGGCTGAAAGGAGTGCGAGGGTTCGGTGCGGCGATCTGGGAGGTGCTGGGCGAGAAGCGCGCCCCGAATATCGTATTCGAGCATCCCGGCGAAACCACGATTCCTTCTTCAATCTTCGTCTGCGACACCGGCGGCATGGTGGTGGTCTGCGCCGGCACCACCGGCTACAACGCCACGGTCGATTTACGCTACCTGTGGATGCGGCAGAAACGCCTGCAAGGCTCGCATTTCGCCAATACCGAACAATCCAACCAGATGAACGAACTGGCGCTGCGCGGCCTGCTGGACCCCTGTATGTCGCGGGCGTTCACCTACGAAGAAATTCCGCTTGCCCACCAGTTGATGCACGACAACAAACATCCGCACGGCAATATGTCGGTGCTGGTCGGCGCCACCGAATTTGGCCTCGGCGCCAGCGGCAAGCCGCCGGTGACGATTCCGCATCCGACCCTGCCCAAGGGCGACGTGCATACCACCCCGGCACCGTACCCGCTGTCCGAGCCGCTGCCCAGCATTGCCGAGGCGGAGGCGATTACCATCAGCGACGACGGCACCCGGGTCCGGGACCTGATGCATCGCGGCATCGTGGCCTGCGCACTGGACGACACCGTCGCTCAGGTCGCGAAGACGATGATCGACAGCGAAATTCATGCGGTCGTGGTGATGGAAGGCGGCAAGGCGGTGGGCGTGGTGTCGCAGACCGATATGGTGCTGGCGCGACAGGGCCGGACTTCGGAACAGGCGCGGGCGATGCGGGCGCGTGAGATCATGACGCCGGGCTGTGCGACCTGCGACGCCGGGATGCTGCTGAGCGATGCGGTGAGCCTGATGACCGGACGGCGTATGCACCGGCTGGTCGTCACCGAGAACGACCAGCCGGTCGGGGTGATTTCCATGACCGATGTGGTGCGTAAAATCATCGTTGAGTGAGTGAGATAAGGTGCGGGGGCGCATTCACCATGCGCCCCTTTTTTATCCGAAAAATTCGGGAGTTGCGACCATGAAAGCGATTGTTTGCCGCGAACTCACGGGTATCAAGGGATTGACCCTCGAAGATGTGCCGACGCCTACACCCGCTGCTGGGCAAGTTTGCATCCAGGTTCACGCCTGCGGGGTCAACTTTGCCGATAGCCTGATTACCCGTGGCCAGTATCAAGTCCAGCCGCAGCCGCCGTTTAGCCCCGGCTTTGAGGTGGCGGGCGAGATTGTGGAAGTGGGCGAAGGCGTGAGCGGCTTCACGATTGGAGATCGGGTTATCGCCATTACCCCGCAGGGCGGCTACGCCGAGCAGGTGGCGGTTAATGTCAATCGTTGCGTGGCGATGCCGGTAGAAATGCCCTATGCGCACGGCGCAGCGTTTCCGGTGGTATTTGGCACTTCGCACATTGCGCTGTGGCATCGGGCGCGGCTGCGGGCGGGCGAGACGCTGGTGGTGCATGGCGCGTCGGGCGGAGTCGGTTTGACCGCAGTGGCTATCGGCAAGCAACTGGGCGCGACGGTGATCGCTACCGCCAACGGTCTTGAAAAACTCGAAGTCGCCCTTCAGCATGGCGCGGATTATGGGATTGATACCCGCCATGAAGACGTGCGGGCGCGGACTAAGGCGCTAACCGGCGGGCGCGGCGCCGATGTGATTTACGATCCGGTTGGCGGCGATTTATTCACCGCATCCTTGCGCAGCGTCGCCTTCGAGGGCCGGATTCTGGTAATTGGCTTTGCGGGCGGAACGGTGCCACAAATTCCCGCCAATCATCTGCTGGTCAAGAACGTGGACGTGATCGGCCTGAACTGGCCGGCTTATGCGGAACTGAATCCGAAAGTGATGACCGAGAGCTTTCAAATCCTGCTGCAATGGTATTTGGCCGGGGCAATCCAGCCGCATATCTCGGCGACTTATCCGCTGGAACAGGCGGTAGAAGCGCTGCATCAGGTGGTTACACGCAAATCCACCGGCAAGGTGGTGATTACGGTGGATGGATCAAAGTCTGATGAGAGCTGAATTGGCGATTCGCCATTTGGGGCGGGTAACGCAGGCGATGGTGCAAGGCGGCGATGCTGGGCTGAAACGGTTTCGCAATGCGCTATTGCTGAAGGAGTTTGTCATCACCGCCGAAGAGGGAAACCGGTTGGAGTTGCGCCGCCGCGCCTATTTAACCCAGGATGACTGGCCGATGCGGGTGAGCATTCGCCGCGACGGCAATCGTTTCGATATTCGCTATTTTCACTACATCCCATGGGGCTGGATTGTCGGCTTTGTCTTGCTGATGCTGCTGGTGTTGCCGTTCGCCGGTATTCCTAATCCGATGCTGGCGTTTGGATTGGGGTCAATCGTAGCGGTGCTGGCGATTTATAAGCAGAAATTCGATTGTCGGCCCGATGCCCGGTTTTGGCAGCAGCGCCCACGCCAACGCTGGAATGTAACCATGGAGCGGTTGTTGCGGGAGGCGTTTGTGTGTCGGTAAATAGGCGTATTTGGAAAAGAAAGCTCTGGGGAAGAGCCGCCCACAGGAACTCAGTCATTACCCCGTGTTTGGCGCGACTTTATGCCTGCTGCGCACCGACAGCCCGTGGCGGAATTGACCGGCCTGTTTCGGGCCGTGGCATCCGGTACACCTGCGCTTTTCACGCAGCGGCCCGGCTGAAATCAGTTGGCGCTTATCGCTGAATATATAATCTCTGTACGCATCATTGCTGTTGTAACCCCCTCCATACCTTTCATCCTGACGTATACTGTGTGTATCGGTCAGCCGCCAGTCATGCATGGCCTTTCCGTTCAAGCCAGACGACTCCGGCCCTGTCAGGATCGAAGCCGCTCAGTACACGCCAAGAAGGAGAATAACTAATGAGTTACCAGAATATCCGGGTTGAAACTCGTGGCCCGGTAGCCTTGATCACCCTAAACCGACCCAAAGCCTTCAATGCCCTGTCCAATGATCTGATGGATGAACTCAGTCAGGCGCTGGATGCGGTTGAAGCGGACGAGTCCATTCGCGCCATTGTCCTTACCGGCGGCGAAAAGGTGTTTGCCGCCGGCGCTGACATCAAGGGCATGAAAGANNGGCTACGCGCTGGGCGGTGGCTGCGAGCTGGCAATGATGTGCGATTTCATTCTCGCCGCCGATACCGCCAAATTTGGTCAGCCGGAGATCAAACTCGGCATTTTGCCGGGCGCAGGCGGCACTCAGCGCCTCACCCGGCTGATCGGTAAATCCAAGGCCATGGAACTGTGTCTGACCGGGCGGATGATGGATGTTGCGGAAGCCGAGCGGGCCGGTTTAGTCAGCCGGATCGTGCCGGTCGCCGATTTGATCGAGGAGGCGGTCAAAACCGCTGAAACCATTGCCGGTTATTCGTTACCGGCCGTGATGATGACCAAGGAGTGCGTCAATCGCTCCTATGAAACCACCCTGGCCGAGGGTCTGCTGTTCGAGCGGCGAACGTTCCATGCGGTGTTCGCCACCGAAGACCAGAAAGAGGGAATGGAGGCGTTCGCTGGCAAACGCACGCCGGAGTTCAAGCATCGTTGAGGCGTAGTGGGGTGGGTCGGGTCAGATCGAGTTATCACGGTGCTGTCATACCCGTTGACCGGACCGCCCGGGGAATTCATTATATTTAGTGTTGTTGAGACCGGTGTATTGCGGAATGCCGGAAATGGTGCAGGCAAAAGTAACTAGAAAGGAATAAAACGATGGAAATCAAGAAAGTCGGCGTCATGGGCTGTGGCGCGATGGGTTTAGGCGTAGCGCAGGTATGCGCACAGGCAGGTATTCCGACAGTCGCCGTTAAGGCGACGCCGGGTTCGACCGACAAGCTGCGGGCGGGACTGGAGAAATCGTTCGGCAAGATGGTCGAACGCGGCAAGATGACCGCCGAGCATAAGGACTCCACGCTTGGGTTGCTGCAATTCACGACCAAGGAAGAGGATGTCGCCGGTTGCGATCTGATCATTGAATCCATCGTCGAGGATCTGGCGATCAAGAAAGCGTTGTTCCAGCGGCTGGAAGGCATCGTGTCGCCGCAGGCGTTGCTGACCACGAATACCTCTACGCTGTCGGTAACGGCGTTGATGGCGGTTTGCAAGCAGCGTGATCGGGTGGCCGGCCTGCACTTTTTCAACCCGGCTCCGGTGATGAAGCTGGTCGAGATCATCCATGGTTTCGAGACTTCGGATGCGGTCATTAACACGCTCAACGAATTCTGCAAGAAAGTCGGCAAGGATCCGGTCACGGTGCAGGACACCACCGGGTTCATCGTCAATCGGTTGCTGACGCCCTACATGCTGAGCGCCATTCGCCTGCTGGAAATGGGCACCGGCACGATTGCCGATATTGACCATGCCATGAAGTCGGGCGCCGCGCATCCGATGGGACCGTTTGAACTGGCTGATTATATTGGGTTGGATGTGGTGGAGGCGATGGCGCTGAACATCTATCAGGATATGCACCAGCCGCATGTCTCCTCGCCGCACACCCTGACCCGTCTGGTCCAGCTGGGCTATTTGGGTCGCAAGACCGGTAAAGGCTTCTACGATTATTCAGTCAAGCCCCCGGTCGGAAATCCGGCCTTGCGGCATCCCGTCGCCTGAGTGCTTTTCCACCCTCTCCCAGCGGGAGAGGGTTGACAACTGCTGAAATTTTCATTGACTTTCATGCTGTTTTAATTAAATTTCTCCGCGTTCTCAGGAACCTACCGCCAGT
>DEHY01000169.1 GCA_002352185.1 Competibacteraceae bacterium UBA2788 | reverse complement strand
GGGGTTGGGGGGATTTCGCAGCCAGCCGCCGCCATAACCCATTCAGGATTGCGATAGGCCCACTAACGAGGCTTGTTCAACACCGCCGCCCCGCCCAGATCGCCCAGCCGCGCTTTGTCCACATCGGTCCACAATGTCCCCGGCCCGGCGTGCAGGATCGTGACCCGCAGATCAGGATTCAGGTTATGGGCGAACTCCCACAGAGTAAACGCCGCCGAATCGCCGAATGCCGCCGCCTTGAGTTCGAATCCTTTGGCCTTTTCGCCTTCCACCCAAGTGATGGTCGTGGCTTGCGCCTGCCCAAGGGTGCGGGTCTTGTCGGCGCGGACCCGTGCGGTCTGCTTGTCAATGTCGGCGGCCTGCCGCAACGTCTCTGCCCGGAGTTGAGCCACCTGCTTGTCCTGATCGGCCAGAATTTCCGCTTTGAGTTTCTCGGTTTCCTGGGCCACCTGCCGCCGCCGTTGCTCGACCAGCCCCAGTTCGGTATTGAGTTCCGCCTGCTTGCGGGCGGTGTTCTGCTTTTCCTTGTTGGTCAAGTCCTGTTCAACGGCGATGCTGGACTGTTGAATCGGATCGAGAATCTGTATCGGCACGTTCACATGCCGGATCAGGGCGTCATGGACGATGATGCGCTTCTCCTCAATGGTTCTGGCCAGCGCCTCGGTCAGATCATTCTGAAACTTCTCACGGCCTTCGCCGACGATGAAATCCTTGGCGCGATACGCCGATCCTTTCAGCCGCGACACCGAGAGGATTTGCGGCATGATGATTTTGTCCACCACCGCCGGCAGGTCGCCATAGCTTTGATAAATCCAGGCGATGTGTTCCGGCAGAAATTCAAATTCCACCGTCATGTCTAGGCTGATCTCAAAACCATCGCGGGATGGAAATTCGACAAACTGGTTCAAACTCAGCAGGTTGCTGAAATCTGGCGGTGGAGCCGGTTTCGGTGGAGCCGCTGAGGCCGCAGGGGCGGCGGGCTTGCCCGGAGCCGCTTTGCGCAGGCTGCTCAGATTGCTCGCTGGACTGGAGGAATCGGTTGCTGATTCCTGCACCCGCTGTTGCGCCAGATAATCCATCCTCTTTTCCTTCTGATCGGCCAGCGCCCGTTTCTGCAAACCCTCCATAGCCATATTCTGCGAAGCCATTTGCGCCTTGGTAATCACTTCGCCGCCGGTTTTGCCCAGCAGCGACACCTGATTAACGCCAATTTCCAGCAGATCAACTTGCAGTTCCTTGGGATTCACGTAATACAGCCCCGGTTGCAGAATGTCCTGCCGCACCCCTTTCTCGCCGGGACCGGCGAAAGCGTCGGGTGTGGTCTGCCGACCCGACAGGCTGGTCACGACGCCGACGTAACCCACCGGAATACTGATGGCGTCCACGATATCAATCTGATAACCATAGGGATTCAGCCGATGCTTGCCGGGACCGAGCACCCGCCGCCAGATGCCTTTCTGGCCGGGTTCCGCCAAAAACTCGCCGGGGGGCAATTCAGCGCCGACCTTGGCTGTGACTACGCCCACCTGGCCGGGAGGAATGGCGATGACCGGCATGATCTTGTACTCGTACAGCCAGGGATTGCGAAAATGCCGACCCTCGCCGAGCGGCTGTTCCTGAATTCCCTGCTGGCCCGGCTGGGCGAGAATCTGGCCTGGCGGCAGCGCATCGCCGCTTTTGGCGGTCAGAATCGCCATGTAGCCGGGATCCACGTAGAACCGGCAGAATCCCCATTGCCAGATCAGCCAGGCCAGCGCCAGCGCAACGACCGCTCCGGCTGCAAATCTCGTCTTGCTCAAGGCTTGGCCTCCTTCGACAGATAGGGCTGGAACAAGCCGCCGAAGCTGTCCGGGGTATCGCTGCCGAGCAGCGAGGCGATGCGCGGCCCCAGCTTCTGATAGAAGGCGTAGCGCGCCAGATTCATCCCGGTTTTGAAGGCGCGCACCTGGGAAGCGATCACGTTGGCTTGCGCCTGATTGTTCAACGCAATCACATCGCGATCCGCCTGCGCCCTGGACAGGATCGCCTCGGCCTGCGCGGCGGCGGCCTGGTTTTCCAGCCTGGCAACTTCCAGTTCGCGGTTGGCGGCTGTGATCTGCACCGCCAATTCCTGTTCCGCCCGGATCACCGCCTGAATGCGACTGGTTTCCGCCACCACCTTTTCCTGGTTCTGTTGCGCCAGCATTTCCTGCCGGGTCAATTCCGCCAGCGAGCGGGCCTGTTCGATCTGCTGTTCGTACTTGCGGGCGTTCTGCACGCTCACCTCACGGTCGCGGATGACGCTGGAAATGGCGTCCGGGGTGGCGATATTGCGGATCAGCACCGATTTAATCGCCACGCCCCACGGACGCGCCTTCTCGCGCAGATGCTGTTCAAGATTGTCCTGAAATTTTTGCCGGGTTTCGCCGACGATGAAATTGATCGCCGGATGCTTGCTGCCCTCGATCCGGCTGAAACCCCGCGCCCGAGGCAGGATCAGCTTTTTCAACACGTCTTCCATGTCGCCGACCTGATGCGTCATCAGCGCCGCCTGATCGCGTTCGATGCTGAATTCAATCGTGCCTTCGACGTTGACGTTGAAGCCATCCAGGGTCAGAAAGCTGATGGCGTCTTCGCCGCCCAGCACAAAGCGCTGGCTTTGCAGCGTGATTTCGACCACATTGTAAATGTAGGGATTCAGGTAGTAGACGCCGGGATCGAGTGTTTGCGGCACGACGCCCTTCATGCCCTCGCCCACCAGATAAGTGTTGCGGGCCTGCGGCGGCAGATCGCTGCTCAACACATCCTGACCCACCAGCGAGGTGACGACGCCCACGGCGCCGGGGCGAATGGCAAGCGCGTCGAACAATTCAACGCGACAGGCGTAGGGATTAATCCGGTATTTGCCGGGGCGCAGCACCACAGCGAGGATGCCTTTTTCGTCATTTGGGCTGACCTGGTTGCAATCGCCCCCGGCGATAATCCGGCCCGGCGGCAGCTCCCTGCCGTAGAGACGGGTCAGGACGCCCAGCTTGCCTGCGGGAATGTCGGTGATTTTCGCAATCTTCCAGCCCCAAGCGTAGGGATTGCGGAAATGGCGTCCTTCCGACAGCACCTCGAACTGGATGCCTTTTTGCTGTGGCTCTACCGCGATGATGGCGCCTGAGGGCAAGTCAGCGCCGGTCTTGTGAATCAGAATGGCGATTTCACCGGAGCCTGGTTCGATGCGGCAGAACAGCCATACGAACAGCAGCAGGCCGGGCAACAGGCCAAGGCTAAGGCCGAAACCGGCCAGTCGCGCCAGGCGATTGAATCCTGATTGCAGGATCGAAATGGGGTTTATGGAGCGGATTCCCATGTTTCACTCCGGGTTGCATTGAATGCGCGGAGGGTTTTGAAACCTTGCAGGTCCCTCACCCTGATTTCTTGAAACTATACTACCGTTATCGGTGTTCCGAGCGCGAAGCCGCCGCCCGCTGCAACTGATCCCCTTTCGCAGGCTGATCCCCATGTATTCATCCACCGCCAATATCCGCGCCTTGATGGCTGATTTCCATGTGACCGGGATGATGCTGCGGTACAGCACCTTTATTCCCCAGCTCTATAACCTGTGCCGGTCGTTCGGCTTCGAGCCGGGCAAGATCATGCCTTCCCGCGCCTTCTGCTCGGATGAAAACCA
>DEHY01000034.1 GCA_002352185.1 Competibacteraceae bacterium UBA2788 | reverse complement strand
CGGCCCGCTGGAACAGGTCCTCGCCAATCTGATCAGCAACTCCCTGGCCCACGGTTTCGATGGAGTCACTGCCGGGATGATTCGCATCCACGCCGCGCCAAGCGGAGCAACCCACGTCCAAATCAGCTATACGGATAATGGAGTCGGCATTCCCGCCGCCACCCTCAACCGCATCTTCGAACCGTTCTTCACCACCCGTTTGGGGCGTGGTGGCAGTGGATTGGGACTCTACATTGTCTATAATTTAGTCACTGGAATTCTGGGCGGCGCCATTCAGGTTGACAGCCTGCCCGACCATGGCGCGACCTTCATCCTGACCCTGCCCCGCACCGTCCCCAATCAGTCAATCTTGGAATATTCTCATGATCGATAACCTGATCCAGTTGACGGATGACCCGGAACCGTTGGACACGCGCTCATCCAGCAGCGTAAAACCGTGGAAGGTGCTGGTGGTCGACGACGACCCCGAGGTGCATGGAGTCACCCGCTTCGTCCTGCGCAACCTGCGCCTGTTCGGGCGATCCATCCGGTTGCTGCACGCTGACAGCGCTCAGGAGGCGTGCGAGTACTTGCGCCAGCACCCCGACATTGCCGTGGCGCTGCTGGATGTGGTGATGGAAACCGACCAGGCCGGCCTCGATCTGGTCAAGTTCATTCGCGATGATCTGGGGCTGGCGGAATGCCGGATCATCCTGCGCACGGGACAGCCGGGCTACGCGCCGGAACTGACCGTCATCCACGAGTACGACATCAACGACTATCGCACCAAGGCCGAACTCACCCACACCCGCCTGGTCACGACGGTCAGCGCCGCCCTGCGCGCCTACGACCAGTTGCACACCCTCGCCGAAAACCGGCGCGGTCTGGATCTGATTGTTCATTCCGTCGCCGACCTGATGGAACAGCGCGCCATCGCCAATCTGGCCGAAGGCGTGCTGACCCAACTGGCCGCGCTGCTCAAGCTGCCGCTGGACGGCATCATCTGCACCCATAGGGGTTCGCCGCTCGGCGGCGACGGCGAACGCTGCTATGTGGTCGGCGCCGCTGGCCGCCACGCCCGCTACATCGCCCAGCCGCTGGAGACCTTGCCGGATCCTCGGATCGTTTCGGCCATCCTGGACAGCGTGTCGCGCCGCCAGCACATCTTCAGCCCCGATTACACCGTGCTGTACCTGAAGGCCGCCCCCCATCAGGAAGCCGCCATCTTCATTGACTCCGGCCAGACGCTGACCGCGCTGGACCGCCCCTTGCTCGATGTATTTGTCACCAACATCGTCACCTGCTTCCGCAACGTCAAGCTGGTCGAGCGCCTCAACTACATCGCCTATCACGATTTGCTGACCGGATTGCCCAACCGCCTGCAATTTATCGCCGATCTTGACGGCGTCGTGTATGCGGGAACCGACATTATGGTGGCGCTGGTGGATATCGACCATTTCGCCGATCTCAACGACGGCCTCGGTGCGGAGATCGGCAACATGCTGCTGGTGGCGGTCGCCGAGCGACTGCAAGCCCGGTTGGGGTCGGAATGCCGGCTGGCCCGGATCAGCGCCGATGTGTTCGGCGTACTCGGACCCGAACCTCAGGTTAACGCCGCCGGTCTGCTGGAGCTATTCCACGATCCGTTCGAGGTTGGCGAATACCAGTTGCCCGTTACCGTCACCCTGGGCCTATGCTGCCATCTGGATAACATCGATTCCGGCATCACCCTGCTCAAGCGGACCACTATCGCGCTCAACCGCGCCAAGCGCAGCCTCTCGGCCCACTATGAGTACTATATGGCGGAAATGGAGGACAACACCCGCTGGCGGGTGGAGATCATCCGTCGCCTGCGCCTGGACTTCCAGATGGAAAAATTGCAAGTCTGGTACCAGCCGCAAATCGCTCTGGCGACCGGCGGCGTCATCGGGGTCGAGGCGCTGCTGCGCTGGCCGGGCGAAAACGGTTTCGTCCAACCCCCCGACGTCTTCATCCCGCTCGCCGAATACTCAGGCCTGATCGTCCAGATCGGCGCCTGGGTGCTGGAACAGGCGTGCGCCCAGCGTGCGCAACTGGCGGCGGCAGGGTTCAACCGGCTGAAAATGGCGGTCAACGTCAGTATGCCGCAATTCCGCAAGGCTGACTTTGTCGGGGAGGTGGCCCGCATCCTCGCCCAGTACCAGATGCCGCCGCCCCTGCTGGAGCTGGAAATCACCGAGAGCATCGCCATGGACGAACCGAAGGTGGTGCTGCAAAGCCTGGAGGCGCTCAAGCGGTTGAACGTCCAGATCGCCATTGATGACTTCGGCACCGGCTATTCCTCGCTGGGGCAATTGCAGGCCCTGTCCATCGACTGCATCAAGATTGACCAGCGCTTCGTCAGGGAAATCGACAACGGCAAGGGCGGCCTGTTTGCCGAAACGATTGTGAGCTTGAGCGAAAAACTGAAGGTCATCTCGATTGCGGAAGGGGTAGAAACCCACGAACAGGCGGGCTTCCTGCGCGGCCTGGGGTGCGCGGTCGCCCAGGGTTATCTGTACGCGAAGCCCATGCCCGCCGCCACCCTCCTGGAGTGGCTGCAATCACGAGAGGCGTCATAGCCATGGGCAGTAAGGCGGCGGCTCGCCAGCCAGGTGCGCGCTTAACGCAGCACCAGCAGCAGTTCTTCCCGTCCCCGCACCAGGTTGATCAATAGCGCATCGCCGCCGGCAGCGAGTTGTTGCAATTCAGCGGTGCCAGCGATGCGCTGGTGATTGACGCCGACGATCACGTCGTTCTTGCGCAGGCCAGCCTGCGCCGCAGGACTGCCGGATTCAACCCTGGACACCAGCACCCCCTGAATCCGCCCTCCCCCTGGCGCATTCGGCCCGACTTCCTCGAAAGAGGCGCCCGCCAGCCGGCTATTGATGGCGTCGCCCTCCGCCTTGGCCGGTACGTATTCGCCCACCTTGGCCTCCAGCGTCAGCGGCTTGCCGTCGCGCAAAACCTCCAGCTTCACCGACGCGCCCACTTCCAGCAGGCCAATGGCGTTGCGCAGACCGCCACCGTCGCGCACGGGCCGGTCATTCACGCTCAGCACCACATCGCCTTCCTTCAGACCGGCGCGGGCCGCCGTCGAGCGCGGACTGACCTGAGCGATGACCGCGCCCTGATTTGCGGGAATGTTGAACGCCTTCGCTAAATCCGGGGTGAGATCCTGCACCGATACGCCCAACTGGCCGCGCCGCACCGCACCGTGCGCGACAATCTGATTCATCAGCCGCGACACCATATTGGCCGGGATGGCGAAGCCGATGCCGACGTTGCCGCCGCCGGGGGCGATGATGGCGGTATTGATGCCAACCAGTTCGCCTCGCAGGTTGACCAGCGCCCCGCCGGAGTTGCCGGGATTGATCGAAGCGTCGGTCTGAATGAAGTCCTCATAGCCCTGAATGCCCAGCCCGGTGCGGCCCAGCGCGCTGACGATGCCTGAAGTCACGGTCTGGCCCAGCCCGAACGGATTGCCAATGGCGACCACGAAATCGCCCACCCGCAAGCCGTCGGTATCGGCCAGCGGCAGGGCGGTAAGGTTGTTGCTGGGAATCTGGATCACCGCCACATCGCTTTCCGAATCGGAACCGATGACCTTGGCCTTGAGCTGGCGCCCGTCGCGCAGAGTGACCATGATGGTGTCGGCGCCGTCCACGACATGATGGTTGGTGATCACGTAGCCGCGTCGGGCATCCACCACCACCCCGGAACCGACGCTTTGCGCCTTGCGTTCGCGCGGCTGGTCGGGGACATTGAAGAAATGGCGGAAGAACGGATCATCCAGCAATGGATTACGACGCAGCGCCACTCGGCTCTCCGTGGCGATATTGACGACGGCGGGCGTGGCGCGCTCCAGCATCGGGGCCAGAGTGGGCAGCGGCTGGCCGTCTACAGCGGCGGGCAACGCAGCCGTGGACGCCGGCGGCACGGCGACGGCCAGCCCCAGAATCAGCAGGACCGCCGGCAGCAAAAAGCGTCGAATGTTCATGGTGGAAACCCCTTGTTCCAGAGAACGGTATACGGAAATTTTAGCCGAAGACACGATAACCGCCGGAATGTTCCGGCGTTCGAAGACTGGACACATCATGTTCCCCAGTGGGCGCGCGGGTCGAACGGCAATTCCCGCGCCATGCGCTGGAACAATTCCCGCGCCGCCTCGGTATCGGCGGGTGGATTGACAAGGCGCAACATCATGATCTGATCGCCGGGCGGCTGGCCGGGCAGACCCCGTCCACGCAACCGCAGTTTCTGGCCATTGCGGGCGTTGGCTGGAATGTTGATCGTCACCGATCCGCCTAAAGTCGGCACCTCCACCTTGCCGCCCAGCGCCGCTTCCCACGGAGCCAGCGGCAGTTCCAGGGTGATGTCGCGATCCTGCACCATATAGAGCGGATGCGGTTTGATCTTCATTTCCAGATACAGATCGCCGCTGGGACCACCGCCGCTGCCGGCATTGCCCTGACCGGCCAGCCGGATTTTCTGACCGTTCGCAACCCCGGCGGGAATCTTGACGTTCAGGGTGCGGGTGCGAGTAATGACGCCTCCGCTGGCGTCCCGCTCCGGCGCTTGCAGTTGCAGGGCGCGGGTGCCGCCGTGATAGGCTTCTTCCAGGCTGATTTCCAGCGCCACGGTCTGGCTCTGGCCGGCGCTCTGAAAACCGCCGCGCGCACCAGCGAAACCGCCGCGCCCGTGCGGATTGCCGAACATCGATTCAAAGAAGTCACTGAAATCCTGGCCGCTGAAGCCGTCAGCGGGGCGTCGTTGCCTGCTCTGGCCGCCTTGCCAGCCAGGCGGTGGGCGAAATTCCTGCCCCGCCTGCCAATTTCTGCCCAGTTGATCATAGGCTGCGCGCTTCTCCGCGTCGCGCAGCACCTCGTAGGCTTCGGCGACTTCTTTGAAACGGTCCTCGGCGCGCGATTCCTTGCTGACATCGGGGTGATACTTGCGCGCCAGCCGNNTTCATTTCAGGCCCATCATAACGAGGTTCAGCCCTCGACCTGAATGGTTCTCGACACGGTATGCGTCAGCTTGGGAATGCCGATTTCCAGTACGCCATGGGCGCTGCGGGCGGCGATTTTCGCCAGATCAGCGGTATCCGGCAGGCTGAAGCGGCGATAGAAGCTGCCGCAGGGCCGCTCGACCCGGCTATAACCCGCGCGATTTTCGCGGGTCTCACCGGGACGGTTGCCACGGATGGTCAGAATGCCGTTTTCGGCGATAATCTCGATCTCCTTGGGGTCCACGCCGGGAATGTCGGCGCGCAGCACATAGCGGTCTTTCTCTTCCTTGATGTCCACGGCGGGAATCCAGTCGCAGGTGGCTACGCTGGATTGATCTTCGCCGGCGGCGTAAGGCTCGAACAGCCGGTCCAGTTCCTTGCGCAGGTGATGCATGTGATGCCAGGGTTCGTAACGGGTCGGATTCATGATCAAAACCTCGTATTCAGAGTGGAGGATGGTTGTCTCTACAGATAGGGTCGCCGTGCGCCATTTCAAGCGGAGCCATGCTGTTTTTCCTGCTTTAACCAATCGAATGTTGGCGGAGATGATTGATGAACGACGCTGAATTTCTGCCGCTGGCGATAGCGGTGCTTACCGTGTCCGATAGCCGGACCGCAGCGGATGATGCCTCCGGGCAAACCCTGGTGGAGCGATTGACCGCAGCCGGTCATCGGCTGGTGGATCGAGCCATTATTCCCGACGATATCTATCGCATCCGGGCCGTGGTCTCCGGCTGGATCGCCGACCCGGCGGTTGCTGTCGTATTGATTACCGGCGGCACCGGCATGACCGGGCGCGACAGTACGCCCGAGGCGATCCGACCCCTGCTGGACAAGGAAATTGACGGCTTCGGCGAACTGTTCCGCATGCTGTCGTGGGAGGAGATCGGCGCCTCGACTTTGCAATCGCGGGCGCTGGGCGGGCTGGCCAACGCCACCTTTATTTTTTGCCTGCCCGGTTCAACCGGCGCCTGCCGCACCGGCTGGGATCGCATCCTGCAAGTGCAACTGGACGCCCGCACTCGGCCCTGCAATCTGGTCGATCTGCTGCCACGGCTGCGGGAACGGTAGTGAGGGGAAGAGCCATGCAGCAAAAAAATCGGCTTGGCATCGCCCTCGGCAGCGGCTCAGCGCGTGGCTGGGCGCACATTGGCATCCTGCGGGCGCTGGAACAGGCGGGCATCGTCCCGGATATAGTGGCGGGCACCTCGATTGGGGCGCTGGTCGGCGCGGCCTACGCCAGCGGTCGGCTGGACCGGCTGGAGGAGTGGGTAACACAGATCGACTGGTGGGAAATCATCCGCTACATGGATTTGCGCCGTGGCGGAGTAGAGGGCGAGCGGCTGATGCGCGCCTTCCGCGAGCGGGTGGATGATGCGCCGATTGAATCCTTGCCCAAGCCTTTCGGCGCGGTGGCGACTGACCTTCACACCGGGCGTGAAGTGTGGTTTCAGGACGGCTCGCTGCTGGAGGCGGTGCGGGCCTCCATCGCTCTGCCGGGATTGTTCAGTCCGGTGCGGTATCGGGGCCGCTGGCTGGTGGACGGCGGGCTGGTGGATCCGTTGCCGGTGTCGCTGTGCCGGGCGCTGGGCGCGGATCGGGTGATTGCGGTGAATCTGAACGGCGACATCGTCGGCAAGCATTTTGGCGGACGACTGCCGCGTCTGACGGCGCCGAGCCCGCTGCTGGCGCGGCTGAGTTCCGGGTTGCAGGCGATGCTGGGAAACAACGACCGTGCAACGGAGGATGCGGAAGCGGATGAACCGCCGGGGCTGTTCGATGTCATGGCCGGTTCGATCAATATCATGCAGGATCGCATCACCCGGGCGCGGCTGGCGGGCGATCCGCCGGATGTGGCGCTATCGCCGCGCCTGGCGCATCTAGGGCTGATGGATTTCGATCACGCCAGCGCAGCGATCACCGCCGGTGCGGAATGCGTGCGGCTGCACCTGCCGCTGCTGCGCGATGTGCTGAATTTGCCCACAGTTGAGAATTCAGAGAATGCAACTGCCTCTTCCGCCGCAAAAGAGCCGGGGTGAGCGAGCAAGCCGCTGGCATCCGGGCCGCCCTTGCCCCAACTACTCTCGCAATGAGACGAGGAGGGGCCTTCCATATCTGCCTACTGAAGACATTTCATGCCAACCCTTCGCTACATTCTGACTATCGCCTGCCCGGATCAGGTGGGCATCGTGGCCGCCGTGTCCAGTGCGCTGGCCGTCCATCATGGCAACATCGTCGAGTCGAGCCAGTTCAGCGACACCGAATCGGGCCGGTTTTTCATGCGGCTGGTGTTCGATCTGGATGCGGCAACCGAGCCGACGCTGCTGGCGGATTTCACCCCGCTGGCGCGCCATTTCGGCATGGATTGGCGCCTGTACGATCCGCGTCGGCGGCCACGGATCATGCTCCTGGTCTCCACCGCCGAACACTGTCTGAACGATCTGCTGTATCGGCACCGCACCGGCGCGTTGCCGATGGACATTACCGCTATCGTGTCCAACCACCGCGAACTGGCCCACTTGGCGGAGTGGCACGCTATTCCCTATCACTATTTGCCGGTCACGGCGGCGACCAAACCGGAGCAGGAGCGGCAAATTCTGGAACTGGTCGAGCAGACCGGCGCTGAGCTGGTGGTACTGGCCCGCTACATGCAAATTCTGTCGCCGGAACTGTGCCGGGCGCTGGCCGGGCGCGCCATCAATATCCACCATTCCTTCCTGCCGGGATTCAAGGGCGCCAAGCCCTACCATCAGGCGTATACGCGAGGGGTCAAGCTGATCGGAGCGACCGCGCATTTCGTGACCGCCAACCTGGACGAGGGNNATCGTGCTGGCGCGGGCGATTCATTATCACCTGGAGCGGCGGGTGTTTCTGAACGGCAGCAAAACCGTGGTGCTGCGATAGGTTCGGACGGATGAATAACATGATCGATTTTTTCGCCGCGTTCCTGATCGGGCTGACCGGCGGCGTTCACTGTTTCGGGATGTGCGGCGGCATCGTCGGGGCGCTGAC
>DEHY01000223.1 GCA_002352185.1 Competibacteraceae bacterium UBA2788 | reverse complement strand
ACTACATCTTGCAGGACTACCCAGGACTACCTTCTGGTGCAACGAGGAGGAGAGGACGATGAACGAAAACCTGATGAAACACGGCGCGTTTGGCTGGAACGAACTGATGACGACGGACGTGGACGCTGCAAGAGCGTTCTACGGCGCGCTGTTCGGCTGGGAAACCGAAGATTATCCGGGCGGGAATGGCTACGTGATGGTTAAGGTCGGCGGCGAAGCGGTCGGCGGGATGATGACCGCGCCGCCCGAATGCGCCGGAATGCCGCCCGCCTGGGGCGTCTATGTCACGGTGGATGATGTGGACGCCACCGCTCGCCAGGTGGAAGCCTTGGGCGGGAAACTGCTGCGTCCGCCAGAGGATATTCCCGACATTGGCCGCTTCTGCGTGTTGCAAGACCCGCAAGGGGCGATGCTCTGCGCCATCACCTATCGGAAACCTTGAATCGCTTGGCCTGCCCTTCTTCCATGAAGAAGAGCCTTCCCATGGGCTTTCTGTGTGCTCCGGTCGGAGCCTTCGTCGGCCTCTGGGTCGCTCTCACCGCCACCGGGCACGGGTACGGCGTCTTCGTCGGCGGCGCTTCTATCGCCGCCTTTCTCTCCGGCACCTTCTCTTGGTGGCTTCTTGTCGTCCGGCCCAACCGACTCCGCTTCCTCCCGGCGGTTACGGCAGGAGCACTCGCAGCGGTGTTCGGTCACTTCCTCTGCTGGTATCTGCTCTTGGTCGGTGCCTTCTTCTGGCACTTAGCTACTGGGCAGGGCCATTCGCTCGGCAGCGCCCCGGTCAACCCTTTACAGGCAGTCCCGGCAGCGGGAATCTACGGCGCTTTTAGCCTTTTCCTCCTTGGCTGGATTACCATTCCCACCGGGGCGCTCCTCGGCGGGGTTCTCGCCGCAGTTCAACGTCGCAACAACGACGCCTCGCACTCCGCTCTCTAGCATCGGATTCCCGCAGCAAGAGACTGAAAGAACTCATTCATCTTCACCTCGGCCTGCTCTAAGGTCAATCCAAAAAGCGCAGCCAGCATTTCCAGCGTCAACAAAGGATGCCCGCGCTCGCCGCAAGCGTCCAGTGACGGAATCCGGCCTTCTTACGCGGCTACCGCGCTGCGCTCACGCGGCCTCTCGTCGGTTGTCATCCGGTGGCAACAGGTCTGCCATCCGGCATTGCAACGCGCTGGCGATCCGCTCCAACAACTCCAAGGTAATCTGGCGCTGACCTTTCTCCAGGTAGCTCAGGTAGGCTTGGCTGACACCTAACCGCTCGGCTAGATTGCCTTGATTCATCTCCAAATCGACCCGCCGAACCTTGATTTGGTGACCAACCCACTGGCCGATAGCTTTCTTCATAGCAATGCTCCTGAGAGTTACATCCCTTATTTAGTTAATAAATATAACTGCTTGTAAATAAATATAACAAAAGGCTTTGGTGGAAGGCATCTGAAGGGTTTTGAAGGGAGGGCATAAAAACTACACCGTCTCGGTCGGCGGGATGCTTGATCCCCGTTCGTACCAACCGCGACTGCGATTGACAATGCCGGCCACCACCAGCATCACCGGCACTTCAATCAGGACGCCCACCACAGTCGCCAGCGCCGCGCCGGAGTTGAAGCCAAATAACGCAATCGCCGCCGCGACCGCCAATTCAAAGAAATTACTCGCCCCAATCAGCGCGGAGGGTCCCGCTACGCAATGCGGCGACCCGACTTTGCGATTAAGCCAATAAGCGAGACCGGCGTTGAAAAACACTTGGAACAGAATCGGGATCGCCAGCAACAGAATCACCAGAGGTTGCGCCACGATCTGTTCACCCTGGAACCCGAACAGCAACACCAGCGTGGTCAACAGCGCGATGAGCGAGGTCGGGCCAAGGATGTCGAACAGGCGTGTCAATCCCGCGAGACCTTGGGACTTCAGGACGGCGCCGCGCACCGTCTGGGCAATAATCAGCGGAATGACGATGTACAGCACCACCGACAGCAGCAGGGTTTGCCACGGCACGGTAATCGAGGTCATGCCCAGCAGCAGACCGACAATCGGGCCGAAGGCGAACACCATGATGATGTCGTTCAGCGCCACCTGGCTCAGGGTGAAATGCGGTTCGCCCCGGGTCAGGTTGCTCCACACGAATACCATCGCGGTGCAGGGCGCGGCGGCCAGCAGAATCAGGCCGGCGATATAGGACTCGATCTGATCCGCCGGCAACAGCGGCGCAAACAGCCCGCCGATAAACAGCCAGCCCAGCAGCGCCATTGAAAACGGCTTGACGCCCCAGTTGATCAGCAAGGTGACGCCGATCCCGCGCCAGTATTGGCCNNTTGGGCGATTTCCAGCTTGCCGATGGTCTGGAACAGACCGGGCAAAAAATGCCCCAGCACGATACCGGCCACGATGCACAGCGCCACCCACAGGGTCAGGTAGCGCTCAAACAGACCCAGTTGCGCGCCTTTCATGGCTTTGGCGTTGACCTCGCAGGTGGCGCTCATTGATTAGCCCTCCGACAGCGTCTGGCCGATCTCGTCCAGCTTGCTCTTCAGCTTGATCTTATCGAGTGACTTAATGGGCAGGTTCATGAAAATCCTGATGCGATTTTCCAATTCGCGCAGCGCCTTGCGGAACGCCAGCATCTTCATCGCGTCATCGCCTTCCGCTGCCGCTGGATCTTCCACGCCCCAGTGCGCCGACATCGGCTGGCCCGGCCAGATCGGGCAAACCTCGCCAGCAGCGTTGTCGCAGACGGTGAACACAAAATCGAGCAGCGGAGAATCAGGGGTAGCAAATTCATTCCAGCTCTTGCTGCGCAACCCCTCGGTGGGGATGCCTTGCAACGCCAGCAGCTTCAGGCTGAAGGGATTGATTTTGCCGGTTGGAAAGCTGCCTGCACTGAACGCACGGAAGCGACCCTGGCTGAGGTGGTTCATGGCAGCTTCCGCGAGAATGCTGCGGGCGGAATTGCCGGTGCAGAGAAACAGCACGTTGTAGACTTCTTCCTGATTCATGCCGGTAACATTCCGAGTGAGGGTTTCAATGGGGACGGCAGTGATAGAATTGAATGCGGGCAAGTTGCAGCAATGCTCAGTCAGGTACGCCATCAATTCGATGATCACCTCACAGCGGGCCTGATAGATCAGTTGCCGGCCCTCGCGGCGGCAATCGAGCAGGCCGGCCTGCTGCAAGGTTTTCAGGTGGAATGACAACGTTGCCAGCGGCAGACCGAAGCGTTCGCCCACCTGGCCGGCGGGTTGCGGTCCGGTCTGGGCCAGATGGCGAAAAATATCGAGCCGGGTGTCTTGCGCGAGCGCGCCGAGTACGGTGATAGCGATTGATTTATCCATATTTCCAATAATATCGAAATAATTGGGCGCACACAAGCCGGGTGCGGCCAGAGCCAGAGCTTTAGTAACAGATCTGGGCGTTTCAGATATCGAGATTAAGCACGTCCAGCGCGTTCTTCTCGATGAAATCGCGCCGTGGCTCGACCTGATCGCCCATCAAGGTGGTAAACACCTCGTCAGCGGCAACCGCGTCCTCGACCCGAACCCGGAGCAGGCGGCGCGTTTCAGGATTCATTGTGGTATCCCACAACTGTTCCGGGTTCATCTCGCCCAAACCCTTGTAACGCTGAATATGCTGGCCGCGTTTGGCTTCTTCCAGCAACCACTCCATCACTCCTCGGAAATGGCGCACATTTTGAGCGCGCTCACTGCGCCGCACTTCCGCGCTGTGGTCAAACCAGCCGTTCAGTCGGGCGCCGAATTGCGCCAAGGTAGCGTATTCGTGTGAGCTGAAGAATTCAGGGGTTAAACGAATAGGGCGGGCCAGACTGTGGGTATGGCGCGTGACGATCACGTCATAACCTTCGTTATCCTCACGCAGTTCGATAGCCGCTGCATAAACCGAGCGGTCACGCACGCTGGCGTTCAGCCGCCCACTCAGCGTTTCAGCCCACTCGCGCAGCCAGGCGCTGTCGCGCAGCCGCTGCTCATCCAGCGCCGACAAATAAACCAGTTGCTCCAGCAGCGCGCTGTCGTAGCGACGGGATAACCGCTGAATCATCGCGGTAATGGCCATGTAGTCCCGCGCCAGTTGCTCCAGAACCGTCCCGGTCAAAATCAGCGCACCGTTATCCGCCACCAGCGACGCACCGTCCAGCGCGGTTTGCAGCAAATTATTGGACAGTTCCACATCGTCCTTGACGTATTGCTCCTGCTTGCCTTTCTTGACCTTGTACAGCGGCGGCTGGGCAATAAAAATATGGCCGCGTTCGATAAGTTCCGGCATTTGCCGGTAGAAAAAGGTCAGCAATAACGTCCGAATATGCGAGCCATCCACATCTGCGTCGGTCATCAGAATAATTCGATAATAGCGCAACTTGTCGGGATTAAACTCTTCGCGACCGATTCCACAACCCAGAGCAGTAATCAGCGTGCCCACTTCAGCCGACTGGAGCATCTTGTCGAAACGGGCCTTTTCCACGTTCAGAATCTTGCCCTTGAGCGGCAGGATGGCCTGAAAACGACGGTCGCGGCCTTGCTTGGCTGAACCGCCGGCGGAATCGCCCTCGACCAGAAACAACTCGGACAGCGCAGGGTCTTTTTCCTGACAATCGGCCAGTTTCCCCGGCAGACCGGCAATGTCCAGCGCTCCCTTGCGGCGGGTCATCTCGCGGGCGCGCCGCGCCGCTTCACGGGCGCGGGCCGCATCCACGATCTTGCCGGTGATCGCCTTGGCCTCGGCGGGATTTTCCAGCAGAAATTCCTGCAACTTCTCGCTCACCACCGACTCGACCACCGGCTTGACCTCGGACGACACCAGCTTGTCCTTGGTCTGCGACGAAAATTTCGGGTCGTGCAGCTTCACCGACAGCACGGCGGTCAGACCCTCGCGGGTATCATCGCCGCTGGTCTCAACCTTGGCTTTTTTCAGAATCCCTTCCGCTTCCATGTATTGATTCAGGGTGCGGGTTAATGCGCCGCGCAATCCGGCCAAATGCGCGCCGCCGTCGCGTTGCGGGATGTTGTTGGTAAAGCAGAACACGCCTTCCTGATAGGAATCATTCCATTGCAGCGCCAATTCCACCTGAATTTCATCACGGCTGGTATTCAGATAAAACACGCTGTCATGCAACGGCGTTTTATTGCGATTCAGATGTTCAACAAAGGCTTTAATCCCGCCTTGATATTCGAAGGTGTCGCTCTTGCCGGTACGCTCGTCATTCAGGCGAATGCACACCCCGGAATTGAGAAACGACAACTCGCGCAGCCGCTTGGCCAGCACGTCATAATGAAAGTCAATATTGGTGAAGATGGAACTGGGCTTGAAGCGGATTTCAGTGCCGGTCAAATCGGTGTCGCCGACCACGCGCAAGGGTGTCTGCGGAACGCCGAGCCGGTAATCCTGCACATGCAGCTTGCCATCGCGGCGAATCGTCAGCCGCAGTGATTCGGACAGGGCGTTGACCACGGATACGCCGACCCCGTGCAGGCCGCCGGAAACCTTGTAGGAGCGATCATCGAACTTACCCCCGGCATGGAGTACGGTCATGATGACTTCGGCGGCGGATCGGCCCTTGGAATGCTCATCAACCGGGACGCCGCGCCCGTTGTCCACCACCGTCACCGACTCGCCAGCGTGGATGGTGACGCTGATTTCGGTGCAATAACCCGCCAGCGCCTCGTCAATCGAGTTATCCACCACCTCGAAAACCATGTGATGCAGGCCGGTGCCGTCATCGGTGTCGCCGATGTACATGCCGGGCCGCTTGCGCACGGCGTCCAGCCCTTCCAGAACCGTAATGCTTGACGAGGTGTAGGACGAATCGTTCATAAGAATTTTCGTTGGCCGAATCCGTGAATAAAGTTGGGAATTATACCACTTCCCCTATTTCACCGTGCGTTAGCCGGAAGGTTCGCGCCTCGCGCCAGGGCGCGGCGTCCAGCAATCCCGGTTCGATGGCGGTCACGAACAGTTGCGTATCCAGTTCCGCCAGCGCCCGCGTCACCCGCGCCCGGCTGTCCGCGTCCAGTTCCGCCGGCAAATCGTCGATCAACAGGATGCAGGCATCGCCGGTATGACGCCGGTACAGCTCCGCCTGCGCCAGCACCAGAGCGATGATCAGCAGTTTCTGCTGACCCCGCGACAGCGCTTCAGCCGGTGGCTGAGCGGCGATGCGCACACTGAAATCGGCTCGATGCGGTCCCAGCCGCGTATGGCCCTGCTGCCGGTCCTGGTCGCGTCCAGCCCGAAGCCATGACCCAAAATCCCGCTCCAGCGGCTCCAGCGGCCAGCCACGGCGATAATCCACCTCGACCCCTGCCTTGCCCAGGGTCGTCGTCGCCAGCGGCTCCAGAACGCCTCCCAGGGCCTCACAGAAGGTTCCGCGCAACCGGTCGAGAAGCGTCGCCGCCGCTGCCAGCTCGCCATCCCAGGCATCAACCGCCCGGTCGGCGGCGTGAGTCCGCAGCGCGGCGTTGCGGTGGCGCAGCGCTGCATCGTAGCGCCGCCAGGCGTCGAGAAAGCCCGGATCGGCATGAAATAAGCCCCAATCCATGAACCGCCGCCGCTGCTTGGGCCCGTCCTCCAGCAGGCGGTGGCTGTCAGGATTGAGCAGCAGCACCGGCGTTTGCCGAGCCAGTTCGACCAGCGAGCGGGTCGGCGCGCCGCCGACGCGGGCAGTCAATTCGCGGGCGTCGCGCTCGATGCCGACCGGCACCCTGCGGCCATCGCTGCCGGTCATCAGCGCCACCACCCGAAACGCCGTCGCGCCGGTCTGGATCAAATCGCGGGGCTGGCGGGCGCGAAACGAGCGACCGCGCCCCAGAACGTACAACGCCTCCAGCACGCTGGTTTTGCCGGAGGCGTTGGGACCGGTGATCAGGTTCAGGCCCGCTGCGCAGTTCAGGCGAAGCCGTCGCAGATTGCGGAACCCGGAGATGTCGAGGCTGGCGACCCACATTCGGGGCGCGGCGTTTAGAGCCGCATTGGCATGATGACGTGCTTGCCGCCACCGCCTTCGGCTTCTTCAATCAGGCAACTGCTGCCCGCGTCGGCGAAGGACAGCTTGGCCAGTTCACCGCCCAGTGCGCCCAGTGCGTCGAGCAGGTAGCTGCCATTGAAACCGATCTCCAGCGAGCCGCCGCTGTAATTAATCTCAACTTCTTCCTCGGCTTCCTCCTGCTCTGGATTCTGGGCCTGGGTCCGCAGAATCCAATCGTCCAGTTGCAGGCGNNTCGGGGAACTTGCCGTCAATCAGCTTGGAGGTCATGCGGATGTCGCCCAGCTCCAGCCGGACGTGATTGGCTCCGAGCCTGAGCGCGACTGCGGCGTCGTTGTCGGCCAGCAGCCGCATCAACTCCAGCACGCCCTTGCGCGGCACGATCACCTGGCGGGTCTCCGCCACGTCAACTTCGGTAGGCAATTCCTGGAACGCCAGGCGGTGGCCATCGGTCGCCACCACCCGCAACAGGCCGGGGCTGACTTCGAGCAACAGGCCGTTCAGGTAGTAGCGCACATCCTGTTGGGCCATGGCGAAGTGGGTGCGCTCGATCAGGTTGCGCAGGGCGCCCTGAGGCAGGCGAATATCGCCCTCAAACGGCAAGTCTTCCAGGGTGGGGAAATCGGCGGCGGGCAATACGCTCAGGGTGAAGCGGCTGCGACCGCAACGCACCGCCGCTTTTTCGCCGTCAACGTTCAGCGTTACGGTGCCGTCTTCCGGCAGGGCGCGCAGGATGTCATGCAGTTTACGGGCGGGCAGAGTGATCGCGCCGGGCGCGTCGGCGGGCAGATCGGCGCGGACCGAGAGTTCCACTTCCAGATCAGTCGCCGTCAGGGTCAAGTCGCGCTCCCGTGCGGTTATCAGCACATGGGTCAGGATCGGCAGGGTTTGCCGACGCTCGACTGCGCCGATGACATGCTGAAGCGGTTTTAGCAACTGCTCACGCTTGGCTTCCAGTTTCATGAGGTCTCCGATGTATCGTGATCCCTGGCTTGGACATGGGGTAAATTCCTACTGAAGCCATGGGTAATTAAAATTATCATTATCTGCGGTACTTGGCTGCTGCGCCGCCCCAATCATTAACTTCTTTTAAATATATAAAAGATTGTAATTATTAGGGAGGGCATTTTCTGTGGATAACTTTTGATTATTACTTTTTATTCATAGGGTTAACATGCTTTTTCCTGTGGATAAGTCTGTGGATAAGTCGGGGGTTTCTGTGGATAAGTCGGGGTGCCCTGTGGATAACTTTTTGGCCTGTGGATAACTTATCCACAGGCTTTGCCGACTTATCCACAGAAATGGGCAAGTTATCCACAGACTTATCCACAGGGTGCGTCTCGATATTTTCGGCTTTTTCCTTAAAAGTAGTAAAAAAATGGAAATTAAATACAAATATTAATCCAAGCTGCTGATTATGGTTATATATAAATTTAATACAAAAAAATCGTTATTTTGATACAAAAATGGTGATAATCAGGATTTTTATAAAAAAACAATGATAATATGATTGATTTTATTATTTTTATAAATTAGATACATAATTTTAATACTATAGAAGAAAGTCTGGATGGAAAGTTGTTCAACTTATCCACAGCAGTTATCCACAGAGGATTCGCTAGTTAGTGAGCGTAGTCAGCAAAGTGGTGTAATCATCGCGGATCTGAGGGTCACGGCGCTGGAGTTCCCGGGTCTTCCGGCAGGCATGAAGCACCGTGGTATGGTCACGACCGCCGAAGGCTTCGCCGATGTCCGGCAAGCTGAGATCGGTCAATTCCTTGGTCAGCGTCATCGCCATTTGCCGGGGACGGGACAGGGTGCGCAACCGGCTGCTGGATAGCAAATCGCTGACTGGAATTTTGTAGTAGTCCGCCACGGTCTTCTGAATGTTCTCAAGAGTCACCTGCTTGTCTTGCAGCGTCAGCAGGTCGCTCAGCGCCTCCTTGACAAAACTAATCGTGATGGCCTTGCCGGTGAATTGGGAATTGGCGTAGACCCGCCGCAAGGCTCCTTCCAGTTCGCGGACGTTGGAACGGATGCGCTGGGCGATAAAAAACGCCACTTCGTCGGGCAATCCCATCTGGGCTTGATCGGCCTTGATCTTGAGGATCGCCACCCGCGTTTCCAGTTCCGGCGGTTCAATGGCTACGGTCAGCCCGGAGCCGAAACGGGATTTGAGGCGGTCTTCTAGCCCGGCGACTTCCTTGGGATAGCGGTCGCAGGTCAGGATCACCTGCTGGCGACTTTCCAGCAGGCTGTTGAAAGTATAGAAAAACTCTTCCTGCGAGCGTTCCTTGCCCGCCAGAAACTGCACATCATCGATGAGCAGAGCGTCCAGTATTCGATAGCGGCGCTTGAACTCGTTAATGGCGTTGTGTTGCAGGGCGCGAACCATATCGGCCACGAATTGTTCGGAATGCTGGTAAACCACCCGCATCCCGGAACTGCGCTCCCGCAGCATGTTGCCCACGGCATGCATCAGGTGCGTTTTACCCAGACCGGTGCCGCCATAGATGAACAGCGGATTGTAGGCCGTGCCGGGATTCTCGGCGACTTGCAGGCAGGCTGCCCGCGCCAACTGGTTGGAATTGCCCTCGACGAAAGTGGCGAAGGTAAAATCCGGGTTGAGATTGGCGCTCTTGAGGAGTTCAGTGGCGTCATGAGGCGGATCGGCAGCGTGTGCTTCCGCCGGAGCAGGTGCATCGGGCGGAACCGTCGGTGCAAACGGAGCGCCGCCACTGCCGATTTCCAGCACCACCTGCGGCTGTCGCTCCGGTTGCAGGCGCTTCAGTACGGCTTCGATTTGTGCCAGATGGTGTTTCCTGACCCAATCGAGTACGAAGCGGTTGGGTGCGAGCAAGCGCAGGGCATTATCGTCTTCCTGGGCGTGCAGCGGGCGAATCCATGTACTCAGTTGAGTTTCCGACAGCTCGCGTTCTAGGCATTCCAGACAGGCTTTCCACAAGGCGTGGTCCACGCGCAATTCTCCAAAGCGTCGCAACAGGATGATTCCAGAATGGTTCAGTGTAGTGAGTGGAGAGTGGCTTATCCATCGTTTCCACATTCGGCGCTGATCGTAGAGCTTGACAAATTTGTCTCCGAATCAGTAAGTTCACCAGTTCACTAAAACCTGCCAACCGGTTTCGATCTGCATCCTCCAAGGAATCACCATGAAGCGGACTTTCCAGCCCAGTATTATTCATCGCAAGCGCACCCACGGCTTTCGCGCCCGTATGGCTACCTGTGGGGGTCGCCAGGTGATCAAGGCGCGGCGCGCCAAGGGTCGTGCCCGTCTGGCGCCCTGACCTTGTGGCCAGCGGCGCCTGTTTTCCGCGCCGCGCCCGGCTGACTGGCCGGAACGCCTTTGCGGACGTGTTCGCCCAGCCGATCAAATCCAGCGACCGCCATTTCACCGTACTCGCCCGCGCCAACCTTCTTGGATATCCCCGCCTGGGCCTGGCTATTTCCCGCAAGGTCGCCAAATCCGCTGTGGCGCGCAACCGGATCAAGCGAGTGATACGCGAAAGCTTCCGTCGCCATCAGCCTGAGATCGGCGGACTGGATTGCGTCGTGATGGGTCGCGCCGGTCTGGCGGAACAGGATAGCGCCGTCCTGTTCGCAGCGCTGCAACGGCACTGGCGAAAACTGGCGGGATCATGCGCGCCTTCCTGATTGCGTTGATCCGTATCTACCAGATGGGTATTAGCCCAGTGTTGGGCAATCACTGCCGTTTCTATCCGAGCTGCTCCCAGTATGCCTGCGAGGCCCTCGAACGCCACGGCGCGCTGCGGGGCGGCTGGCTGGCGATCCGGCGGGTGCTGCGCTGCCATCCCTGGCATCCGGGCGGCGTTGACCCTGTTCCCGAACCTCCTTCAAAGAACTGATGATGGAAAACCAACGTTTATTACTCGCTGCCGCCCTGATGTTTGTGGTGTTTCTACTTTGGCAGAACTGGCTGGAATTTCAGGCCAAAAAGTATCCACCACCGGTTCCACCGGTCGCTGCCGCGCCGGGGAATGCCTCCAATCCTGCTATGCCTGCCGCCATTCCGGGCCAGGATGTGCCGACTGCCGCACCCACCGTGGGCGCGGGACCCCTGGCGCTCGGCAGCGGTCAGCGGGTACGAGTGACCACTGATCTGTTTGATGCCGAGATTGATACGGTGGGTGGCGATTTGCGCCGGGTCGGCCTGCGCACCTATCCCGAATCAGTGCAACAGCCGGATCAGCCTTTTCAGCTCCTGCGGGACAGCGGCGCGGAAATCTTTATCGCCCAGTCGGGACTGGTGGCGCTGAACAACGCTCCCGCGCCCAACCATTACGCCCTGTTCACTCCGGAACACAGCGAATATCGGCTGGCGGAGGGTCAGGACACGCTGGAAGTGCGGCTGAACTGGGTCGATCCCACCGGCCTGAAAGTGGTCAAGACCTACACCTTCCGGCGTGGCAGTTTCCTGGTGGAGTTGAATCAGCGCGTTGAGAATGGCGGCGCCAGCGATTGGCAAGGCGGCCAGTACCGGCAATTTCAGCGCACCCCGCCGAAAACGAGCAACAGTTTTTTTGGCGGTGGCGTGATTACCTATACCGGCGCGGTGATTTCCACGCCCGAACAGCGCTATGAGAAAATTTCCTTTGATGACATCGCCAAGAAGGAACTGAACCAATCCGTCAAGGGCGGCTGGATCGCCATGATCCAGCATTATTTCCTGGGTGCATGGATACCCAACGCGGGCGAGGCCGACGATTTCTATACCAAAGTAGTCGGCGGCAATCGTTATGTGGTCGGAATGCGCGGGGCGGTGCAGACCGTGCCTGCCGGTGCGACCGGTGATTTCCGCACCCGCCTGTACGTGGGGCCAAAGCTGTCCAATGTTCTGGAAGAAACCGCCCCCAATCTGCAATTGACCGTGGATTACGGCATGTTGACCATTATCGCCGAGCCNNCTGGCGTTCTATAAGCTGTCGGAGACCAGTTACCGCTCAATGGCGAATATGCGTCGGCTGGCGCCGGAACTGACCCGGCTCAAGGAGCTGTACGGCGACGACAAGCAGAAGATGAACGAAGTGATGATGGGCCTGTACAAGAAGGAAAAGGTGAATCCGCTGGGCGGGTGCTTGCCGATTCTGGTGCAGATTCCCGTGTTCATCGCTCTGTACTGGGTGCTGGTGGAGAGCGTGCAGTTGCGGCAGGCGCCGTTCATGTTGTGGATTAAGGATATGGCGATCCCGGACCCGTACTATGTATTGCCGCTGATCATGGGCGTGACCATGTTTATTCAGCAGAAGCTGAGTCCGGCCCCGCCCGATCCGATTCAGGCCAAGGTCATGATGGCGTTGCCCATTGTATTTACTTTTATGTTTCTGTGGTTCCCGGCGGGGCTGGTGCTGTACTGGGTGGTGAACAATACCCTGTCCATCGCCCAGCAATGGGTCATCACCAAACGGGTCGAAGCGGGCACTGACGCGCCAGCGGCCAAGAGCGGCGCGGCCAGTGGCGGCAAGATCGCTGAACAGGCCAAGAAGCTGCTGACGCTCGCCAAGCGGTCGCTGTCCGAGCAACTATCGGGCAAGCGGAAGAAATAATCCGCTCTCTGGCGTTATTCCGGCAGGGAAGCCGGGATTCAGCGCCAGAGTACATCTGCCGGATACCAACCTTCCTTGATGGACACTATCGCTGCTATCGCCACGCCGCCCGGACGGGGCGGCATTGGCGTGATCCGGGTGTCGGGTTCACTCAGCGCCGCTATTGCCAAAGCGGTGTGCGGCAGTCTTCCGATGGCCCGCCAAGCGACATTTCGCCGCTTCCGCACGGGTGATGGCGCGCTGCTCGATGAAGGCATTGCGCTGTATTTCCCCGCTCCTCATTCCTTCACGGGCGAAGATGTGCTGGAACTCCAGGGCCACGGTGGGCCGGTGGTGCTGGATTTACTGCTGGCGCGGGTGCTGGAACTCGGCGCCAGGCCGGCTCGCCCCGGCGAATTCTCCGAACGCGCCTTTCTCAACGACAAACTCGATTTGGCGCAAGCCGAGGCGATTGCCGATCTCATTGCCAGCGATACCGCCGCCGCCGCCCGCGCCGCCTTGCGCTCGCTGCAAGGCGAGTTTTCCAGGCAGGTTAATGCGCTGGTTGAAGGCTTAGTCGAGTTGCGGATTTACGTCGAGGCGGCGATTGACTTTCCCGAAGAGGAAATAGATTTTCTCGCCGATGGCGTGATTGTCGGGCAACTGCGGGAGTTGCGGGAACGATTAAGCGCCCTGCAAGCTGTTGCGGGTCAGGGACGTTTATTGCGTGATGGTATGACCGTAGTCATTGCCGGTCGGCCTAATGCGGGTAAATCCAGCCTGCTGAATCAGTTGGCCGGGCGCGAAGCCGCAATTGTCACCGCTATTCCTGGCACCACCCGCGACGTCTTGCGCGAACACATCAACATTGACGGAATGCCGCTGCATATTATTGATACGGCTGGCCTGCGCGATAGCGACGATCTGGTAGAGCGAGAAGGCGTTCGCCGCGCCTGGACTGAAATTGAAGCCGCTGACCGGATTCTAATGGTAGTGGATGACCAAATGGGTTTTACGGCGGAAGATCGGGCCTTGCGGGAGCGATTGCCAGCGGGTACGCCAGTGACCATAGTCTGCAATAAAATTGATTTGACCCATCGAGCGCCGGTGATGCGGGACGGCGATTGGGGAACAGAAATTTTATTGTCGGCCAGAACTGATGCGGGATTGGATCTGCTGCGTGAGCATCTCAAATCCTGTATAGGTTATCACGGTGACGGGGAAGGAATTTTTATGGCCCGCCGCCGCCATTTGGATGCACTGGAGCAGGCAATGGCGGCAGTAGAACGGGCGGAATATCAATTGGAGATCATCCGTGCGGGTGAATTGGTTGCCGAAGAGTTGCGTGAGGCGCAGAACGCATTGGCGGAAATTACCGGCGAGTTCACGTCGGAGGATTTGTTAACGCGGATATTTGCCAGCTTTTGTATTGGAAAGTAGATTTACCTCCATAGAGGCCGCACAGCAACTTACCTGCTTAATTTTTATTCCAAGAAGCCTCTGCTGCTAATGCCCTATCTTTGCAAAGTCGTCGTAACATTAATCGACTTGAAGCGACATAAACCATGTTCTCGCTTGACTTCGGATTTCGCTCGTAGTCTCCGCAAATGATGCGGAAACTTGTTAATATTATCAATTAGCAACTTAACCAAAAAAAGTCGCCCGACATGGCGACCCGCTATCCCTCCCCGGCCTGAGCGCCGGGGTCTCTCGCGGAAAATCCTGATGAAATAGGCGAATAGATGCCTGTTTTAATTTCAGGACTTTCGCTTATGGGCTGTTTTTCTACTCCATATAGAGGTCTATTGATTAGACCTGCACCGTATATGGTAGTCAAGCAAAAGCCCTGAATTTGAAACGCCGCTCATGAGATAGTGTTTCAAATTGAAATATCCAGTCGTGTTTCACCACTGTCCGTCGCGCCAAGCCCCTGTTATAAAGTCTGTTATTGGTTTATCAAGATAATGGCGCAGAAAATGCGTATCAACAATTTCAAATGTGAGCGCTGATCTTTTTAATGTGCGTATGTCGGCAGTAAATCCGCCACCTGCCAGTACAAGGTCAACGATCAGACTGAGCCTGGCCCGCCACTGTTGATCAACAATCCACCGTCATGGCTGCCATCACCAACCATCTGGCTCTTGGCCATCACTACAATCAATCACACCTGTCCGAGACTTCGCAGCTACACGATTGCGATTCAACTTGATAATCACCATTTGGAGGGGTATATGAATCTCCAGCCCACCAATTTTTGGGGCAAGGCGCGTCTTGACCCCGTTTCTGGTGTTCTGCTGGCTTGGCATCCCTTGGCGGAACATTGTTTGGATGTCGCCTGCACTTTTCGCGCCTTAGTCGCATTGCCGGTGATCCGTCGTCGCTTGGAAGCTGCCGCTGGACGGTCACTCATCGAGACCGATCTGGATCGCTTAGCCGTATTCGCGCTGCTGCATGATGTGGGCAAGCCGAACCGGGGTTTTCAGGAGAAGATTCTATTCGCCGATGCGCCCCGCGCCGGTCACATCCGCGAATTGGCGCCGCTGTTTGCTGGTGAAGCACTCAGTGAGCAGTTAGCCGTTGCCTTGGAGGTAGGCACCTTGGCAGCGTGGTTCGCCGATCCCAATGAGTGCGAAGCATTGCTGCTGGCGGCGATCTCTCACCACGGTACGCCAATTCGCTTTGACCCTAGCGAGCGCACCGGGTCGTATCACTTGGCAAAAACGCAGTGGTGGCAACCCAAAGCCGGGCGCGATCCTTTTGTGGGGATTGCCGCCTTACTTTCGATAGCGCAACGAGCGTTTCCAAACGCATTTACAAAGGGCGGAATGCCGTTGCCCGCGCCACCCGCGCTACAACACCGTTTCGCTGGATTGGTGATGCTGGCCGATTGGCTCGGCTCGCATGAGGGCTTTTTTCCGTTTGACCGGGATACCGGCGACCGGTTGACCTTTGCGCCAAAGGCTGCTGCTGATGCGCTGCGGTCGGTCGGGCTGGATGCGCGAGCCTATCAGGCTGTACTCGCCAAACACTCCCCCGATCTGGCGGCGGTTTTCGGGTTTGCGCCGCAGCCGTTACGGCCCTTGCAACAAGTTTTGGCGACGTGGCCGGTAAATGAGAATGAGCGCCTGTTCATTTTGGAGGCGGAAACCGGCTCCGGCAAAACGGAAGCGGCGCTGGCGCGGTTTTTGGCGCTGTTTGCAGCGGGTGAAGTGGACGGACTGTATTTTGCGCTGCCGACGCGGGTAGCGGCGCGTGAACTTTATGGGCGGGTCTTGAACATGGTCATCAACGCCTTTCCCGATCCTGAGAACCGCCCGCCGGTGTTATTGGCAGTGCCGGGTTATGCCCAACTGGACGGGGTAGACGTAAAAACGCTGCTTCCCGGCCCGGAAACCCGTTGGGAAGATGATGCCGTCAGGGCGCGGCAAGAACGGGCCTGGGCAGCGGAACGGCCCAAGCGGTTTCTGGCGGCGACGGTGGCGGTCGGTACGCTCGATCAGGCGCTATTGAGTGTGCTGCAAGCGCCTCATGCTCATTTGCGCTCGGTCTGTCTGGATCGAAGCCTGCTGGTCGTAGATGAAGTTCATGCCAGCGACCCCTATATGCGCCAACTACTGAGCCATTTGCTGACTCATCATCTCGGCATAGGCGGTCATGCCTTGTTGTTGTCGGCCACGCTCGGCGCGGCAGCGCGTACCGGATTAGCGAACGTGGGCGCGGCGCGAGTGGAGCCGCTCGATTGGGCTACTGCCCGCGCAACACCGTATCCGGCGCTGACCGTCAGCGGGCAATCGCCGTTGGCGGTGACAGCGGCGATGCCGGACAAGACGGTGCAGGTTGAACTGGCGGCGACTCTGGCCGATCCGTCGGCGCTGATGCCGCGTTTGGTAGCGGTTTTGAACGCCGGGGCGCGGGTGTTGGTAGTGCTTAATACCGTGGCGCGAGTGATCGCGTTGCAACACGCGGTGGAAGCCGAGGCGGCGATTCCCAAATCCGCATTGTTTCATTGCCAGGCGGTGATAGCGCCGCATCATGGCCGGTTTGCGGCGGTGGATCGGGCGGTGCTGGATGTGACCGTGAGCGCCCGGTTTGGCAAGGGTTCTGATCCGGCTCCGGTGTTGCTCATCGGGACGCAGACTTTGGAACAGAGCCTCGATCTCGATGCCGACCTGTTGATCGCCGATCTGTGCCCAATGGACGTGCTGTTGCAGCGCATCGGACGGTTGCATCGCCATGATCGAATTCGCCCGCCCGGATTCGAGACCGCGCGTTGCATCGTACTGATTCCCGAAGACGCCACTTTGGAATGTTGGCTGGGCAAGGATGGTAAAGCGCGAGGTCTGGCCGGTTTGGGGAGCGTCTACCCGGATTTGCGGATGGTGCGGCGAACGCTGGATCTGTTGACAGAGAAACCGACGCTGGCGATTCCCCGCGATAACCGTTGGCTGGTGGAAGGGGCCACGCACCCGGAGGCATTGGCGACATTAGATAGCCCGCTGTGGCAACGTCACCGTCAAGAGATCGAAGGTGGCGAGATAGCGAAAGCGGTACAGGCCACGCTGGTTAGCATTCGGTCGCAACCGTTTGGTTCGTTCACCTTCAACCCGTTGAATGCGACGGTGCAAACCCGGTTGGGATTGAATGATCGGCGGGTACGGCTGGATCGGGTTGTGACCAGTCCGTTTGGGCAACGGCTGGTGGAATTGGTGATTCCCGGTCATTTAGCCCCGGTCACGGTGGAGGAAGAGGCGGTAGTGCTGGCTGAAACTGTAGAGGGCTTGACGCTGCGCTGTGGCGACATGAGGTATCGGTATTCCCGCTTGGGCTTGGAGATATTGGAGCGTGTATGAACCTGTTGATTGAACCGCTGTTTCGAGTCCGCACCCCGGCGGGCCTCAAAAATTTGAGTCTGCCCGGCCTGTTAGCTGCGTTGGGCGAGGATGCCGTGGATTCGCTGCCGGGTCTGCAACGGCACCAGGAGGACGCCGTGCATATTTTTCTGTGTTATCTGGCCGGGGCGGTGCTGGCGCGAGGTGGAATCACTGATCCGGTCCAACCCGAAGCGTTCTGGCGCGACGGACTGCGGCAACTGGCCGGGCGTGACGATGATTGCGCCTGGACACTGGTGGTGGAGGACGTGACACAACCGGCATTTATGCAAGCGCCGCTGCTTTCAAAGCAAGAACTCAACGAGTTTAAGGCTATCTGCAATTCACCCGATGCCTTGGATCGCTTAAAAACAGCCAGAAACCACGATATTAAAGCGAACCGCGCCGCTTACGGGGAGCCGGATCTTTGGATTTATGCGCTCATTAGCTTGCAAACAATGAGCGGCTATTCCGGTGGTGGTGGCGGTTACAACGGCATTGCCCGAATGAACAGCGGAGATGGTAGCCGTCCCTGTGTTTCCTTACATTCATCCGAACGATTGGGTTTAATTTTCAACCGAGAAGCTGCGCGTCTTTTGCAAATCCGCCAAGGATTATTAAGTGGCCCTTGGCGCTATGACGAAAAAGGTTTGGTTCTCACATGGCTGCCAATCATTGATCGGCAAAGTGCTATCGAAATTTCTAAGTTAGACCCATTTTTTATCGAGGTCTGCCGTGCGGTTCGTTTGACTCGGCAATCAACCAGCTTGTTTGCGCGTATAGCAACCTCAAAACCGCGTGTCATTCCTAAACCGGTTCGGGAACAGATCAAAGGATCGCTCGGTGATCCTTGGATTCCGATTAACAGAGAATCAGGTGGTGCACTTACTGTTCCAAAAGGGGGATTTACTGCAAGAAAAATTCATGAAATTCTTTTTGAAAATAAAGCCGCAGAAATGCAGAAAGCTGAACCAGAACAGGAAAAATTAAATTGCTGGCTTTATGCTGCGGTAACAGTAGGTGGTCGATGTAAAACCGAAGGCTTTTATAGTATTAACCTACCGATTCCTGTTCAGGTTCGTCCCCGATTGTTGAGGAGAGGCCCAGAGCTAGACCGACTTGAAAGTCTGAGCAAGACAGGGTTAAACGATGCTGCTGAGATGTGGAGTCATGTTATCAGAAGCGCATTATTTACTTTGCTTGAAGCAAATGAAAAGAATCGAGAAGCAAAAGATTGGATTAATCGGACAGAGCAAGTTTTTAGTTATACCTGGAATCAAGAATTCTTTGTTTGGCTGTGGAGTACGGTGGATATAGCCGATACGGACGCGGCCCGTCTGCCGTGGTTGCAAACCTTGGAACGTCATGCTCGTACTACGCTGGCGGACGCCATCGCCCGTTTTCCAGCCCGCACCGGTCGCTATTACCGGTCACGAGTGCGCGCCGATGGCATGTTTATCGGCTGCTTATTCAAAACCTTTCCCGAACTGAAGGAGATCGCCCATGCAGAACGTCGCCGCGTCGCCGACGCCGGTTAGCCATGAACCCCAGTCGCTGGCACGGCTGATTGGCCGGGTAGCTGGAATGATCAGCAGTGAGAATTTTCCAAGCGGCGACCGAGCCGCGCTAAAACGACTCGCGCCGGATCGTCCGCCGTCGCTGGCGTTCTATCGTTTCTGCTTTCTGCACCTGCCGGAGGGCTGGCAAAACAACATCGGAGCCTGGCAAACCCTGCTGGCCGGATTGGCGGTGATGGGCACCCAACCGCATCGCCCGGATCGACCCGTAGGCCAGGCGTTGGCCGAACATCGCTATAGAGAAGCGCGACTGGAGCGGTTACTCAAGGCGCGTGACGATGTGTTGTACACCTTGACGCTAAGGCTGGCGCGGTTTCTGGCGGCCAAGGGCGAGAGTGTCAATTGGCTGGATTTGGCGAATTTGTTGTTGACAAAAGATTGGGATAAGCACGAAGCCGTTCGCCTGAAAATCGCTGGCGACTATTACCATCATCAAAAAACTGACAAGGATTGAACCATGTTTCTGCAAATCCATACGCTCACTTCATATCACGCCAGTCTATTGAATAGAGATGACGCGGGGTTGGCAAAGAGAATTCCCTTCGGTGATAAGACCCGCTTGCGGGTATCGTCGCAGTGCTTAAAGCGCCATTGGCGGGAGCGATTGCAAGAGACTGTAGCGTTACCGTCCGGTTTACGAACCCGTCATTTTTTCGAGCGGGTGATTTTGCGGCGATTGGTGGAAGAGGAAGGCATCCCGATGGAGCGGGCGCAAGCGCTGACCGTGGCGTTGGTCGGGCTGTTATTGACAAAAAATGCCGCGAAGGCGGAAAAAGCGGCTAAAGCCGAGAAGACCAAAAAGGGTAAGAAGGCAGTGGCGGAACAACCGGAAATGGCGTTTGGCGATGAGGAGGAAAACATCGCGGAAGAAGCCACAGAAACTGTTGGATTGCTGGTGAAGCAGCCGATCCTGTTTGGTCAGCCGGAAGCTGATTTTCTGGTCGCGGTACTGAAAGAGTGCGCCGCCGCCGGGTCGGATGCAGAAAAACGCTTGCAGGAGCGGTTGAAGAAAGACAAGGAGAACTTTAAGGCGATGCTGGCGCAAGCCGGACATGGCCATCTGTACGCTGGTCTGGAAGGGGCGCTGTTCGGGCGATTTGTCACCTCGGACATTTTGTCGCGCAGCGATGCCTGTATGCATGTGGCTCATGCCTTTACCGTACATCCACTGGATACCGAAGTGGATTATTTCACCGTAGTGGATGATCTGAATCGGGATGATGAGACCGGCGCGGCCCATGCCGGGGATATGGAACTGGGTGCGGGCTTGTTCTACGGCTATGTGGCGGTGGATACGCCGCTGCTTATCTCAAACCTGACCGGCTGTAAAACCAAAGACTGGAAAGCACAAGACTCCGCCGCTGCCAAACAGGTCTTACAGGAGTTGATTCATACCATCGCCGAAGTGTCGCCCGGGGCGAAACTGGGATCAACCGCGCCGTATGCGCGAGCGGATTTTGTGCTGCTGGAAACCGGGCCACAGCAGCCACGCAGCCTGGCGAATGCCTATTTGCAGGCGTTGACGCCACACGGCAACGGAATGGAGCAGGCCATTGGATCGCTGAAAGCCTATCTGGATGCACAAGAGCGGATGTATGGGGCCACTGCTGCATTCCGGGCGGCAGCGACTACGGGAATCGGGGATTGGGGATCCGTGCCGGTGTTGCCGCTGGCGGAAGCCAGCGCTAGGGCATTAGCGGCGCTGTTTGAGTAGGCCGGAATGAACGTGCTGCTCTTGCGCTTTGATGCGCCGCTGATGAGTTTTGGCGATGTGATTGTGGATCACCATAACGTCACCGACCGTTTTCCGCGCCTGTCGTTGTTGACCGGGTTGTTTGGCAACGCGCTGGGTTATCGGCATGGCGATGCCGAAGCCTTGGAAGCGTTGCAGGCGCGGATCGAGTTTGCGGCGCGGTGGGATGTGGCGCCAACGGCGTTAGTGGACTACCACACGGTCGATCTGGGTCAGGAGAAAATGAAAAATGCGGGCTGGACCACGCGAGGCGTACCGGAACATCGAGGAGGTGGACCAGATGCCAAGTTGGGCACCCATATCCGCTACCGTCATTATTGGGCCAATGGGGTGATGACGGTGGCCATGACCTTAACTGGTGAAGACGAACCCTCAGTCAGTACGCTGGCGGCGGCCTTGCGAGAACCCGCCCGCCCGTTGTTTCTAGGGCGCAAAACCTGTTTGCCCGCAGCGCCAGTGCTGCGAGCAATGATTGAAGCGCCCGATGTGCTGGCGGCGCTGCAACAGACGCCCCCGGAAGCGGGCGCGGGGCGCAAAGTCGAAATCACCGCCAGTGCGTGTTGGCCGGTGCAGTTGGGCGTGGAGTTGCCTGGTCGCGTGGTGGCGGTGTATGACCAGCGCGATTGGCGCAACCAGATCCATACCGGGCGGCGGTTGCGTCGTGAGGGTTTATTGCACACCTAGGAGGCGGGATGAACGAAACCCTGTACATGGTGCAACTGCGGCTGAATCCGGAGCGGTTGATCCGGTTCGCTCAGGATCGGGACGTCAACCGCGCTTGGGATGAAGACCTGGGTTACTGCGTACATGCCTGGTTGGCCGCGTTGTTCGGGCCGCTGGCGCCCAAGCCCTTTCGGTTGCTCGATCCGGGGATAACGTGGCATAAAAACCGCCCCTTGCAATGGTTTGGCTACAGTGCGCATGACGGCGCGACGTTGCGCGAACAGGCGGAGACTTTTGCGCCGCCGTTGGCCTTGGCGGTGTGCGATCCGGCGGAATTAAACTGCGCCAAGCAAATGCCCACGGCATGGGCTGTCGGGCGGCGCTTGGGCTTTGAGGTGCTGGCCTGTCCAGTGAGTCGGCGCGAGACCGAGAAGGATGTGTTTTTGCGGGCGGCTGATACGGCGACTGGCATGGAATCGCCTCCTACGCGAGCGGAGGTCTATACCGCGTGGCTGGCGCGACAGTGGGGCGATGCGGTAACGCTGGATTCGACTTGTTTAGAGGGTTTTCGACTGGTGCGGATGATGCGCCGGATGCAGCCCGATATAGATTCAGCGGGGCGACCGTTGCGGCGGCTGGTGTATCCACAGGCCTTGTTGCATGGGGAATTGACGGTTGCTGATGGCGCAGCCTTTGCCGCGTGTTTGGCGCGGGGGATTGGCCGACATCGGGCGTTTGGGTATGGCATGGTGCTGTTGAGACCGCTGCGATGAGTTTGCTGGTAGGGCGGTTAGGGTTGGCGGAGGCGCGGATTCCGCACAGTGATCGGCATGGCTTAATCTGGTTGGAGCGCGGTGGGCTGACTGTCGAGGACGGGACGTTGCGCTTTCGGGCAGCGGCGTCAGATGCCTTGGAGGCTGGCGATTATGCCCTGCCCTATCAGGGCGTCTCGATGATCCTGCTAGGGCCGGGTTCGACCGTAAGCCACGATGCGCTACGATTGCTGGCGCGGCATGGAACCTTGTTGGCAGCGGTTGGTGAGGGCGGGGTGAAGTTATATACCGCGCCGCCGTTGGGTCCGGGAAAGTCGGCGGTGGCGCGGGCGCACGCTCGGTTGTGGGCGGATGAAAAGGCGCGATTGGATGTGGCGCGGCGGATGTATGCGTTTCGATTCGGGCGCATTTTGCCGCACAAGGATACTACCGTGCTGCGCGGTATTGAGGGTGCACGGATGAAGGAAACCTATCGGATTGCAGCGGAACAATACGGCATTTCGTGGCAGGGACGCCGCTATAACCGGCAGGATCCCAATGGGGCGGATGTACCGAATCAAGCGATCAACCATGCGGCCACCTTCGTGGAAACCGCAGCGGAAATTGCGGTAACAGCGGTAGGGGCGCTGGCTCCATTGGGATTCGTTCACGAGGACTCGATCAATGCGTTTACGCTGGACATTGCTGATTTATACCGGGCGGAATTGACAGTGCCGTTGGCGTTCAGCGTAGCAAAACGGGTATTGGCCGATCCGGAGTTATTGTTGGAGCGAACCTTGCGCAAGGAGGCGGCTCGGCAATTTCGCAAGGAGCAGGTGATAGCGCGGATGATTGATCGCGTGAAGGAGCTATTGGGTGTCAATGACGGTGATAGTAACCCGTAATGTGTCGGATCGAGTCCGGGGATTTTTAGCGTCGTCCATGTTGGAATTGGGGCCGGGGGTGTACAGCGCACCGCGTCTGTCAGTGGCGGTCCGAGAACGGGTCTGGGATGTGGTCTCTGAGTGGTTTTTGTTGGAGCGCGAGGCGTCGGTGGTAATGGTGTGGGCTGATCCAAAGATGCCCGGTGGGCAAAGTGTGAAGGTGTTGGGTATGCCACCTGTTGAACTGGTGGAGGTTGATGGGATGATTGTGACCCGACGACCTTTAAAAGCTGAAAAAAAGACTGACCCGTCAGAGAATTAAACTTGCGTTCCTTAAAAACTTGGATTATTAAGGAGTTGCCTACTAGAGTTTCCCCCGTATATGCGGGGATAGACCCTTCAAAGCCGAGAGCGGGCGTCGGCTCAGACAGTTTCCCCCGTATATGCGGGGATAGACCCCGCCGGGGCGCTGCCCGATTACGCGCTCACGGCGTTTCCCCCGTATATGCGGGGATAGACCTTTGCGGTGCGGGGATTTCGTAGTTCCGATTCGGTTTCCCCCGTATATGCGGGGATAGACCTCCCGACCTGCTTCAAAAGATTGAGCGGATTGAGTTTCCCCCGTATATGCGGGGATAGACCCTGCTGGACGGCCATGAATACACCGTCACTTTGGTTTCCCCCGTATATGCGGGGATAGACCTTAGACGGCGCGGCGCATTTGCTGACGTTTAGCGTTTCCCCCGTATATGCGGGGATAGACCTTCGGTTCAGAGTTGGGATGAGCTTCGTAAAGTGTTTCCCCCGTATATGCGGGGATAGACCCAGATTATTCAGGTCGTTCACCGCCCAGGCGTCGTTTCCCCCGTATATGCGGGGATAGACCTAATTGCTTCGCGCTCGCCATATTTCTGATTGTGTTTCCCCCGTATATGCGGGGATAGACCCTGGATGCTCAGGCCGGTTTTATAGGTGAAGCGGTTTCCCCCGTATATGCGGGGATAGACCCTTGCCGACTACGTCGAAGCCTACGTCACGACC
>DEHY01000193.1 GCA_002352185.1 Competibacteraceae bacterium UBA2788 | reverse complement strand
GCACCGTCTCCTGGGCGATGAAGCGCAGGCGGTAGAGAGCCAGCGGCAATCGGGGCAATGCAGCAGCAGCGGAGGGGGTAGACATGGCGATGATCCGGGTGGGGTAATCCCGGAATCATGCCATGCCTGAAATTGGAAGATGGAATTGGCAAGCTTGCCGGAGAGCGTGGCACGGGCTTCCAGCCCGTGTTCCGTTCACGGGCTGGAAGCCCGTGCCACGCCCTTTGTGCAAAACCCTATCGGGAATTGTTGGTATTAGCCCGCGCCCCGCGCCGTCACGATGCCCTGCCGCGCCGCCCACAGGTTCACGTCTTCGCGGCGAATGGCGGCAGCCATCATGCCGGGGAACTGGTCGGGCGAGCAGGCGAAGGACGGCACGCCCAATACCGCCAGTTTGGCCGCCAGTTGGTGGTCGTAAGAGGGCGCGCCTTCGTCGCTGAGCGCCAGCAGGGTGATGAACTGCACCCCGGATTGCACCAGTTCATTGGCGCGTTGCAGCAGGTTCTTTTCCACGCCGCCTTCATAGAGGTCGGAAATCAGGATCACAATGGTGTTGCGCGGCGCTCGAACCAGCGACTGGCAATAGCCGACGGCGCGGTTAATGTCGGTGCCGCCGCCGAGCTGGACGCCGAACAGCACATCTACCGGATCGGCGAGCTGTTCGGTCAGGTCCACCACGGCGGTATCGAACACCACCAAATGAGTCTTCACCGCCGGCAACGACGCCATCACCGCGCCGAAGATGCTGGAATACACCACCGAAGACGCCATGGATCCGCTCTGGTCAATGCACAGAATCACTTCGCGCTGAGTGCGCCGCGCCTTGCGGCCATAACCGACCAGGCTTTCCGGGATGATGCTTTGATATTCCTCCTGCCAGTGCCGCAGGTTGGCGCGGAGGGTGCGGTTCCAGTCAATTTCGGCGTGACGGGGGCGACGGTTGCGTTCGGCGCGATTGAGCGCGCCGGTGACTGCGCTGCGCATCGGTTCTTCCAGCTTTTTCATCAGCGCGTCAACGACTTTACGCACCACCAGCCGGGCGGTATCCCTGGTCTTGGCCGGAATGATGCCGCGCAACGCCATCAGGGTGGCGACCAGATGCACGTCGGGCTGCACCGCTTCCAGCAGTTCCGGCTGAAACAACATGCTTTTCAAATCCAGCCGTTCCAAAGCGTCCTTCTGCATCACCTGAACGACCGATGCCGGGAAATACTGGCGAATGTCGCCCAGCCAGCGCGCCACACGCGGCGACGAAGAACCGCTGCCGCCGCGCAGCCCATTGGGACCGTCCGGCTCGTACAAAGCGGCTAACGCGGCGTCAATCCGCAGATCCGCAGCGCCCAGCGCGCCGCCCGCGCACACATCCTGAGCCGCTTCGCCCAATACCAGCCGCCAGCGGCGTAATCGTTCCTGATCGGAAGAGGATGGATTCATCGGCTCAATCCCAGCAGCAGGCGCAACAGGGGAATCGGTTGTTCGGCGCGAGCGGCCTCCCAATCGGCATCGATCTGACGCGAGGCCGTTTGCGTCGGGTGCTGGGCGCGCTCGCCCATTTGGCGGCGTTCGTGNNCAGCCACCCATCCACCATCGCCCACAGCGGCGCGTCATGCAGCAACACCATGCCGCTCTGGTTGAGAAAGCCTTCCAGCCATGCCGCCGCCGGGCCGGGATCGTTGCCGACCGACAGCGCCTGACTCATGCGGACAGCGGTCTGCTCGGCGTTCTCAACCTGGTCATCAAACAGCAGCCGCGCCGCCAGCCCGCAAATCAGGCCGTGACTGCCGCCCAGATGCGCTACCCGCTGTAGCGCCTCACGCCATTCGCCGCTCAATTCATCGTGGGCCAGCAGCCGCACCGCCTGATGGGTGGCGGCAATGTGTTCGCGCATCACTTGCGCGGCGTCATCGTCGAGCGAACTGCACGCGCCGGACAGGCCAATCGCCGCACGCGGG
Organism: Competibacteraceae bacterium UBA2788; assembly: GCA_002352185.1. Lineage (GTDB taxonomy): Bacteria > Pseudomonadota > Gammaproteobacteria > Competibacterales > Competibacteraceae > Contendibacter. Next base: position 5,847 of record DEHY01000193.1, on the reverse strand, counting down.
ATCAAACCTTCCAGCACCGCATTGACCATCGCCACATCGGTATTGCGCACGTTGCCGTAGCGCACGATGTGTGTCAGCGGCGGAATCGCCGTCAACAGTTGCGCGACGTCGCTCGCCACCGCCGCCAGATTTTCCAGCGCCTGCGTCACCGGGCCAATGGCGGCTTTCAGATCGGCGAGCAGCGCCTGGTTGACCAGTTCGGACAGTTCGGGCAACGATTGCGCGGCCTGCGCCTGATCCACCGCCTTGGCCGTGGCGGCATCTTCCACCGTGTTGCCCCAACGGCTGGCGGTGATCATGGCGAGGACCAGTTCCGGCTGCCATTGCAGGGTCCATAACTCGTGAAACGTGCCTTTTGCGCTGCGCCCGGTCTTGTTCAGATTGCCCCAGCCGATGTNNATTTCTGCTGTTGCTCAAGATCGCGTTGCAGCGGCACGGCGGGCGCTTGTTCGGGAATGCCGCCCAGCCGGTCGCCGACGATCAGTTGCCGATGAATCAGGCGCATCGGCGCGTCATCACCCATGCAAACCACGGTGCGCAACGCTTCGCACAGTTCATCCAGCCCCGGCTGATGGCGTTCGCGCAAGGCGGCCAGCGCATCGGCGAGACGCGCCGCTTCGATGATGTGCGCCGAAGAACAGTCGAGGTCTTCAGCGCGGAACAGCCGCGCCGCCCGCGCCATCCAGCCAATGGCCCGCTGTTGTGTTCCGGCGCTGCGCCATAGATGTTCGTACCACGCCGGAGCGGCAATGCCCGCGCCGTAGCCGCTGGCGTCGCAGAGGTGGTGGTACGACCACGGCGCCCAGGTCGCGGCGACTTTGGTTTTGGGCAGCGCCTTGAGCAGGTCGTTATCAGCCTTGGCGGTCGGCATTTTCTCCAGCGCCGGGACATGCCACGCGCCGCACACCACCGCGATCCGCTCGAAACCGTCTTTTTGCGCCTGCCGCATGGACTTGCGCATGTGGGCTTCGCGCAAAATTTCGCGCTGCTGCTCGTAGTCGCTGCGGCGACGAATCGGCGCTTCGCTGCGTACCGTGATCATCGCTTCGCGAATCGCCGCAAACAATTCCAGGCTGTCGCTGCGCTCTTCCACCAGATGATTCCACCACGATTCACCGTCATCGTAGCCCGCCGCCTGCCCCAGCCAGTGCAGCGGATCGGTATAAAAACCCAAATCATCGACCGATGTGGGACGGGCATCCTGCCCNNGGGCAGGATGCCCGTCCCACATCAGTTTCACTGGCCGCTGCTTCAGCCGCTTGCTTGGCCGCTTCAATCTGCGCCTTATCCAGCGCGAACTGGCAGCCCATCGGCAAATCCATGAAGCGCGTCGGCGTGTTGCGCGCCAGGGCATGGCCCAACGCCTGCCATTCCGGTGAAAACTCGGCGAAGGGATAGAATGCGGCCTGCTGCGAGTCGTCCGGGTTGTAAATCAGCAGCGCGACCGGCGGCGTCAGCCCGGCGTCGAGGACAAAGGGCAACATCGCCTCGCCCTCCGGCGGCCCCTCAACCAGCAGGCAATCCGGCTGGAGCGCGTCCAGCGCCTGCACCAGACTGCGGGCGCAACCCGGCCCGTGGTGGCGAACGCCAAACAGATGGAAGCAGGAATCAGCCATGAACGCAGCGACCCGGCTTACTCGTCAAGATCGCGGCAGGCGCGGTACAAATCCTTCCACTCGCTGCGCTCTTTCATCACCGTTTCCTGATATTCGCGCCACACCACCACATCCTGCACCGGGTCTTTCACAATCGCGCCGACCAAGCTGGACGCGATGTCGCCCGCCCGCAGCACGCCATCGCCAAAGTGCGCGGCTAATGCGACTCCGCTGTTGATCACCGAGATCGCTTCGGCGGTGGAAAGGGTGCCGCTGGACGGCTTGAGCTTGGTTTTGCCGTCCTCGGTCTGGCCGTTGCGCAGTTCGCGGAAAATCTGCACCACCCGGCGCACTTCCTTCAATGCGGGCGGCTCGGAGGGCAATTCCAGGGCGCGGCCCATTTCAGCGACGCGCTTGCTGACGATGGACACTTCTTCAGCTTCGCTCGACGGCACCGGCAAAATCACGGTGTTGAACCGGCGCTTGAGCGCGCTGGACAGCTCGTTAATGCCCTTGTCGCGGTTGTTGGCGGTGGCGATCACGTTGAAGCCGCGCACCGCCTGCGCCTCCAGACCCAGTTCCGGGATCGGCAGCGATTTTTCCGACAGGATGGTGATCAGCGTATCCTGCACATCGGCGGGAATCCGGGTCAGTTCCTCGACCCGCGCAATTTTGCCCTGCTCCATCGCCCGCATCAGCGGGCTGGACACCAGCGCATTGCGCGATGGCCCTTTGGAGAGTAATTCGGCGTAATTCCAGCCATAGCGCAACTGCTCTTCGCTGGTGCCTGCCGTGCCCTGAATCAGCATCGTCGAATCGCCGCTGATCGCCGCCGCCAGATGTTCCGAGACCCAGGATTTNNACCGCCCACGGCGACATCGCCCAATGGGTAGGCCGCTGGCGGGTATCGGTTTTCTGTAGCGCATCCAGCTCTTCGGCGAACTGCTGCTCGGCGTGTTGGCGCAGAATCGGGGTCATTGACAGGTTTCCACTAGGCGAGATGTTGGATCAGGGTTTGACGATGCTTGATGACGGCCAGCACCCGTGCGACCATTTCGGCGACATAGGGACGATCATTCGCCTCATCTATTGGCCAGCCCGCAGTGGCTTCGGCAAAAATTTCGGCGGGAAACAGGCAGATCAATTCGGGTAGCGAAGTCCGCAGTGCGTAATCCCAGCGGGCAAAGTCTTGGGTCAGATTGTCCTTGATGATCTGAAGCGCCCGCCGGGCGAAATCGGGCGACAGCATCGGGCTATCGAGCGGCAGCGATGATGCAATCCGTGTCAGCAAATCGCCATGTGAAAACTGTTTCGAGTATTGCTCAAGCAGATGCAGCCAGTACGCCTCGCGGCGCGGCGCGGGAAGCACCGCGATCAATTCGTAGAGATCAATATCCCATTTTTTGATCGGCAACTGATCCAGCAGGGCTTCCGCCCAGGCGGTATTGCGCTCGCGCAGCAACGCTTCATGCCAGGCGCGCAGCAGGGCCAGGCTCCAATCGCTGCCTTTGGCCCACTCGATCAGTTCAGCGGCGGACAAACCGGTTTGCTGTTCCCACCAGGCCGGCGGAATAGCGCGGGCGATCTGATACAGCCACCATGCTCGATCTCCCAGCGGTTCGCTTTGCGCCCGGCTTTCTTCAAGCGCGTCCGGTTTCCAGTCCGCGCCGAATTGCTCCGGCGGCTCCAGCGTCAATTTCCGGCGCAATAATTTTCGTTCGTTCTTCAGGCCGGGCGCCAGCCGTTCAATCATGCGCTGGACATAGCGGCTGTCGGGCAGCATCGCCAGCAAGTCCGCCGCGATTTGGCGCACGTCCTTGCTGCGGTCGCGCAGCAGGCTCTCGATAACGTCCTCATCGTCCGCGCTCAGGCCCATGCGCATCGTTTCCAGCAGCCTGGCGCGCTCGCGGGCATCCATCTCGCCCATCGCCGCACTTAACAAAGTGCGCGCTTGCGCCGGATCGCGGCGGCGGGTCCAGGCGATGAAATGCCGGCGTTGCTCCAGCGTGCCGGTTTCCCAGATTTGTGGGTCGGGCGGGTCGTCGGCGCTGGGCGCGAGATAGCGCCACTCCGGATTCAGACTCGCCAGCCAGCGCCCGCGCTGCCCTACCGCTTGCGCCATGAAAGGCCGCAGCGCGGAATTGCGCTGGCCGTGCTGCAACAGGCCGAGCAAAAGGCGCGGCGGCACGCAATATCCAGCGTCAGCCAATCGCCGCAATGCTTCCACCCGCAGTCGTTCGGGGCCATCCTCGAAGATGTGGCGCAAGGCCGAAATCAGGGAGCGATGGGTCGGAATCCGCCGGGTTTCAGCGGGACAGACGGTCATTGCCGCTTCATCCGCTGGCGAAGGCTGATAACCGGCCAAGGCGCAAATGCCGATCACTCCGGCGGCGCGCAACACCTGAGTTTCTGCCGCCGGGGTCGAATTTGAGACTTCGATCAGCAGTTCGCCCAAGGCTCCCGGCGCGGCGGGCAAGGTCGGTTGCCGCCGTTCGACGCCAATCAAAACCTGGGTGGAAAGTTCGCTGAGCAGGTTCATGTCGCGTCCACCTTTTCCCGCCAGACCAGATCGTGAGTCCAGGCGCTGAGCGGGCGCAGCCTTTCACCGTTCCACTCGCCGAACACGCTGACCGGCGATCCGCCGCTTTCCGCCACCAGCGGCCAGGCCGCTTCATCTTGCAGATGCAGGGGCAACTGTCGCCCTTCTACGGTGCGCAGACGCCAGCCGGCCTGGGTCGGCGCGGGGACGCCATCGCTCACCAACAAGGGTTGCGGCCATTGCCAGGGATTGGCGGAGACGGCGGCAGCCAGATCATTGAGTGCGGCGTCCAGCGTTGAAACCGGCGCATTTTGGGCATCCGGCGTTAATTGCGGGGTGTCCACGATCATGGCCCGCAACGGCGCAGCGCTGGGGTAAAACGCCAGGGTCATGGTTAAGGCCGTGCCGGTGACGATGCTCAGGTCAAAGCGGCGCGTACCGTGGGAAAAATCCAGCAGCAGCGCCCGGCGACCGGATTGCTGGCCGTGCAGCCAGACCCGGCGCGCCCACAAGCGATCTTCTTCATCCACGCTCTGCCCCAGCACGAACCAGTCATCGGTGATCCGTTCACCCTTGGCGACCACGACAGCCTTGTCAAGCGCCAGCCCCAGGGCGGCGCGGACATCGGTCTGCACTAGATCTGGCAATTCGCCGATCCGGCGGAATGCGTCAATCAACAGTTGCAACTGGCCGAAACGGGCCAGCAATCGCGCCGGCCAATCCTGGCCGCGCCCGGCCATCCCTTCCAGTTGCCGCAGGCGAAAGGCCAAACCGGGCAGTTGCGCATCCACCATCCGCGCCGCGATCTCGCCCCAAACCGTGGCTTGAGCGGGCAACGCGGCCAACCCGTGGCGCACCTGATCGGCCAGCCATCGCTCCAGTTCATCAATGCCCGCGTTCATCCGCCGCTGCCGGACCGCTTCACGCTTGGCGGCGGCTTGCGGATCGGCGGGCATTTCGGGAGTTTCAGCGGCGGCCTTGACCTTTTGTTCCTGCTTTTCGGCGCGTTTCTGCCGGGACGCCAGCCATTCGGCGACCCAGGCCGGAAGCTCCACGCCTTGGGTAAATGAAGCGGCGTGTTGCGTCCACAGCAGCATCAGCGCCAGACCGTGCTTGCAGGGGAATTTGCGGCTGGGGCAGGTGCAGCGGAAAGCCGGTTCGGAGGGATCGATCTGCACCTGATAAGGCTTCGATCCGCTGCCCTGGCATTCGCCCCACAGCGCCGCCTCGGCAACGCCCAGGGTCGGCCATTTGGCGGGAACGACCAGACCTTTGGCGGCCTTGGCCGAGGCCGCATCGGGCGCGAGTTGCAGAATTTCGTCAACGCTAAGCGGCATGAGCGGAATAGCGACCGTGTTGTTGGTTTGGATGATGAACTGATTTTATCAGGGTTCTGGTGAAAAGCTCTTTGGCGCGAAGATCGGGAATATGCAGCGCACCGCTCGCTGCCGGCTGCGGGAACGTCGGGGTGATGGCGACGGATAGAGCAACTTTCTGCCGCAAAAACGGGTTTTTTCGCTTAAACTTGAGATTGTCGGCTTTTCCAGGCCAGGCTGGGGTAAAGCAGCATCCGCAGGAATTTAGGCGTTCTAAACGCGCTCTCGTGAAGGCGGATTTTGATTTATACCGCGTCGGTCGCTACAGGTGCGACTGACTAATTTTAGTTCATCGGCGCTGCGCGCCGATGAACGGGCGCGAGTTGAGCCAACATCG
>DEHY01000142.1 GCA_002352185.1 Competibacteraceae bacterium UBA2788 | reverse complement strand
TACTTTTTACAGGACTACCTTTTTTTGATGTGGATATTGTTAAGGTCGGGTTTCGCCACGCTTTGCAGAAAATCTCGCAGGATTCGGGTCAGTTCCTTCACGTCGCGGCGGTTGCCGAAACGGCGGGAAAAGACGCTTTCGGTGAAAAATGGCGGGCGAATCGGTTCCGATTGCCAAGTCGGCGGCAACGAGGGCAACAGCCAGTTTTCGCCGTGGCGCTCGCTGTTCAACTGGCTGATGTTCTGCGGTTTCGTGCCGCCGAACTTTTGGATCGCCAGATTGGGATACTCGCGATAACCGTGCGGATGGGCGCGCTGCTCACGCCGGGCTTCTCGCGCCGCTTTAGCCTCGTCGGAAAAGCGATCCGCACGGATCCCCGCCCACACAATTTGTACCAGCGCGGTCGGGAACAGGGGCGCCAGCAGGTGATAGCGCCCTTCACCCAGCGGCCAGAAAATCTGCTTGGCCAATTTGTGGGTGGCCGGCTGGCCGTTCGGTTCGGGCAAGGTGGCAAAGGCCGCCATCCACTCAGCGGCCAAGTCGGCGTCGTCCGACAGGGCGGACGCCAGGGCTGGGTCTCCGACAACGGCGCGATCCAGCAGTGATTTTCCGTCCACGTCGAGGCGCAGGAATTTATACACGTCGAGCGCCGCCGCGTTGCCGACGACATCGGCCGGCAAGGCATCCGCAAGGGTGTGAGAACCCACTACCAATGGACCAGCTTGTGGATTGCCAGAGGTGCTGAGGCTGGACCCCTTGGCGTCGGGATGGGTGAATTTGAGCGCGTGAGTCACTTGCTGAATCCAGCTCACCCGCCGCGCCGCGCCGGCGATCCAGGCTTGCGGCTCGTGCTCGGCCAGCAACTGACGCCGAGCGTCGTCTTCGCCGTGTTTGAGTTTATCCAGCTTGGGCTGGAGGCGGTCTTGCAGAAATTGATGAATCACCGCCCGAATTCGTTTGCTGTCGTCGGATAAAGACAGCGCGCCATTGCTTTCACTCATGCTTCGCTCTCCTATGATGTGAGTTACTGCCCTCTATATCTGCTAAATCCCAAAAACTCATGATAGCGCCAGATTTGTTCCGGCTTCCTGCCGGGCAGGTCGAACGCTCCATACTTCAGCGCACAGTCCCGTAGCTCCATCCCCAGCGCGTCAGCCAGTTCCTGCAACGCATCCAGGTAGCGCGGCACGGCCCATGCCTCGATTCCCGGCCCTTGGGGCAGGTCGCTTTTCGCCATTACCCGCCAAAGATTCCCAACCGGAACCGGAAGGTTCCTTTCGGGCAGATGGTGGAAATCGATCCGCTCATCCTCGTCTGGTAGCAGGGCGTAGTGTGATCGGCCCAGGGGGTCGTTGCGGAACGGGTCGAGCCGCTGGAGCGCGCCGCTCAGATGGGCGCGGGTCGTCCACCACCGATGGACAAGTCGTTGGCGTTGCGCTTGCCCGGCGTCGGCACCCAACAGCAAATCCTTCAGACGGTCGTGTTCCAGATCGGCCAGATTGTCGTGCGGCGCCAGCGATTCGCGCTCCTTGATGCGAGCGGCGGCGTCGATGATTTGCCATTGCCCCGGTTCGAGTAGCTCGGTCAAGCGATGGCTGTTCAACCTGAAGTTGGCGCTCTCGAAACCCGGTCGCAGAAACGCCGGCTTGTCGCCGCCCTCGACCAGATGAAGGATATTGGTATCCAGCAAATACAGGTTGGGCTGGTCTTTCGGACAGACAAACGAGCGATGGCGGCGAACACGGCCGGCGAGCTGGATGAACGAGCGCATGGAAGACGGCTCGACAATCCCCCAATCGTAATCGTGATCGCGCCCCACTTCCGCGACTGCCGTCGCGAGCACGACGAAGAGATGGTCCGATTCGGGCGCGGCATCGAGGCGCTGACGGACGCTGGGCCGCTGGAAAACGGCATCGGGATCGCCGCGTTTGAGCGCGGCATCCAGTTCCCGCTCGATGGCCGCCCGCACCAGCAGCGGGTGGCGCGAATGGTAAACGCACAGATGAATGCGATAGCCCGTCTCCGCCCCCAGCCGTAACAGTTCCCGCGCCACGTCAAACAGCGGATCGATATTCGCCATGCGGACCAGGCCGAAACTGGCCCGCTTGCCGGTTGGCGGATCGACGCCGTGATGCTGGCGGTGCAGAGCGTGCAAGTGTTCGCGCACCTGTCCGGCCAATTCGATACAGACGGTTTCCCGATGTTGCCGAACGGCGATGGGCACGGGCTTGATCGCTGCCCGGCGGCGCACTTCCGCCTTCGTCAATTGGGCCAAGCGCCGTTCGACAAACTGGCGATGGGCGGCCAAATAGGTGGCGCCATCCTGGTGGTCGCCGGCCTGCGTGGCGAACTCGTCGAACCAGGCGCAGCACACCGCCAACGGTTCGCCCGGCCGACCCCGGTTGCGCTGGTATTCCGCCCGGCCCGCCAGATAGGCCCGAAACAAGCCTTCCACCAGCGCGGGCGGCAGTGTGGCCGACGACAGCAAAACCCGGCTGCCCAACAGACCGGCCCAATGCACCAGCCGGGTCAGCGCCGGCAAGTCCTCGATGCCGAAATCGTCCGGCTCGTCCAGAACCAGATCGGAGGTCAGCAGCCGCAGCATCGGCGCGATTTGATGCCCCCCGCGCAAGCCTTCGGTGGCGGGCATCAGATGATCGATGGTGCAAGCGAGCACGGGCGCATCCAGCAGGCGCAGGGCGTCGCTGTTTTTACCCAGCCAATCCTTCAATGGCCCGCTTTCCAGGCTGCCTTCGTAATGGACATGATCGAATTCGGGCAAGAGCGGCGCGCTGGATTCCGAACCGCTGTCTTGGCGTGCTTTCTCCTCTTCGTTGAGTTGATAATCGTGCAAGGCGTGCGTGGCGACACCGCCCACCAGCACCGCCAAATCCTCCGGGCCGAGATGCAGGCGGTCGCGATAAGCGTCGCCGGTTTGCAGCGTGAGCGTCCGCAAGCCCAGGGCCACGGTGAAGCGCACGCCTCGTTGCGGGTTGGCGAGCGCGTAGAGAATCCGCCCGTTGGCCAGCGTCTTGCCGCAGCCGGTGGAGGCCATGTTGACGCCGAAAAAACCTTGACGCGAGGTGCGCTCCCGCACGCCTTCCGCCAGATCGAACGCCTGGTTCTGCCAAAGGAAAAAATCAAGCTCGGACGATTTGCAAAACTCGTCGTGAACGATATGCCGGAGATCTCGTTTCAGACATAGAAGGACGTTTGCGATGCTTTCGGCGTTGACCTCCACGCCGATCAAGTGTTCGTCCAACCGCTGCTTGGGTACAGGCTTACCGTTTACGAGTACCAGCTTACCGCCTTTATCTTTTTCCGTATTGGCGTAAAGCACCGTGCCTTTCTTGCCGGGTGGGTCACCGTACATGGCGTGGCTGGGCTGGGCCGAATAGTGGTGGTCGGCCAGCATCAGCGCCATGCGCGCCAGATGCAGGACGTAAGGGCTGTCCAGCAGTTTGTTCGCTTCGCCGGGGTCGCTCAGTCGCGGACGTTCCAAGATGGCTTGCGCAACTTTAGTGGTGTGTTGGCGCCAGTGGTTGCTGTCGAAGGGCAAGCCGTTCTTGAATTGCCAACACGCTTTGGCGCTGGCCTCATCGGGATGGCTGCCGCACCAAGCCGCTCCGATCTGTTCGAGCATCTTCTCCAGCAATCGCTGGTTTAACCCGGCATCGGGCGTCGGCAGGCGGTGGTGGCTGACAATCAGCCAGCCGACGATTTGCGCCAGCGGTGGTAAGTTTATAAAAGGGCTGGCCAAACTCCGATTTGGCAAGCCATCGCTGGACAAGCCGCCGAGGCAGGTATCCCGTACCGTGTCGGGCAGGTCCGTCAAGCGGGTCAGCCAGTCTCGATCATCGGTTCCGCACTGTCGGACAAACGACTCGAACAACCGCAGCGACACCCATTCATGGCGGAAGGGATCGGCGTCCGCCTTCGGTTTCCTGAGTTTCTGCTGGAAAACGTCATTCGCCTTGCCCAGATCGTGGAACAAGGCGGCGAGACGGGCCAGCAACCGGATGTCCTCGCCCGCGTGCCAATCGTTCTCGTCGTCCGCCCGCAACACATCGCGTTGTGTCATGTTAGTCGGTGTCGCGCCCTGTGCGTTGAACTGGCGGGCATCGCCCACGATCCAGAGCAGTTTGCTGTGATCCTTGCCTTTCTGAGCTGCCTATCCGGTAGTGAACTGGGCTGACGATCAACCAGCCCACCACTCTTTTCTGAACTTTTCTGAGCTGCCTATCCGGCAGTGAACGCTAATCGCTTTCTGGACTGCAGCAACTATCTTTTCTGAGCTGCCTATCCGGCAGTGAACGCGCCGCTCGGCGAACTGATCGAGAATGCGCCTTTCTGAGCTGCCTATCCGGCAGTGAACTACGATCTATTCCTACTAATAGCCTAATTGTTAAGGAAGAACTGCACAATCACGCCCAAAGACCTAAATTAGGGCTGCCCTCCTAACCGCTTGATTTATATAACTACCTTTGGGCGTCGAAAAATAGGGGCAGAACCACGGAATCGTTGCCGTAGAGTTCAGGCCGTAATACCAAATCCCGATTTGCGGGAGGCCGCTTTCGATGATAAATAATTGAAATAACTGGTAAGACAGTTCCAATAAAAGGCCAATGCCTAACGGGAAATGGTATAAGCACTAGCATCCTTGATCAGGTCCGCCACGTCGAACACCAGGCCGTCCTAGCGGGTCTTGCCGTGCAGGATGGCGAGTCCGTGCGGCAGGCTGAGTACCTAGGTGGCCGTGGTCCAGAAAGCGATTGGCCGGGTCGGTGCCGGCACCACGCTTGGCGCGGGTGAAATCGCCGTAGTCCACCGCGCTGGCGGCCAGCCGGAACAGCTTTTTGGTGAGGCGCGCCTCTTCGGTGAGCAGGGCGTTGCCATCCTCGGCGGCATCGAGCGAGCGGCGCGAGCCTTCGAGGGCGGACAGCAACTCATCCGGCGGAATCCGGAACCCGCCGTCGGCCAGTGGTCGGCTGTCGAGCCAGTGCCGGGAAATCCGCTCCAGCCGGGCGCGCTGGACCGTCTTGGCCGCTTCCAGGCGCAGGCCGTCATCGAACCAGAAGCGCACCCAGTGTTGCAGGTATTCGGTCGGGCGGTATTCGCTTTGTGGGGCGAACCAGGCGACTTCGACATCCACCTCGTTGGCGCTGTAAAGCGGCGTGCCGCCGCCCCCGCAAAAACCGACCAGCACGCCGGCTTTGGCCAGCTCGCGCATCGCGGCCTGGGTGATGGAGGTGCCGGTGCCGAGCAGCAGGGACGTGGTGTTGGCGATGGGGATGTTCCAGTACAGCGAGTTCTTTCCCTAGTCGGTGACGTATTCCACCCGCCCGCCGTTGACCAGCACCCGACAGCGTTCGAGGTAGTAGAGATTGACCCGCTTGGAGTGCAGGATGGTTTTCAAATCGGAAGGGGAGAAGTTGTCCATTGATGGCTTCATTCTTTATCGGATCTGAGGCGCATTAAATCGGCAAAAGAAGAGCAAGGGTGATTGTGATGGGATTCCAGTTAGAGAAACCATAACGGCCAATGCCGGCGAAAACAAGAACTCGCCCACGACTCCCATCGTCAGGGCTGCACCGTCGGTACAGAAAGCGAAATGCTTAATCCCCGATCAGGCGATTCAAATGTGCTTCTACCCAGCAAAATACGGCGATGATAAAGTCTTCAAGCGGCATGGCGGCATCCCCGCTGAGGCGGCTGGTTCCTCTCAGCGTATCTCACCCCGCCATGGCGCGCCGGTACTCACCGCTCATCGAAAAAAATCGAACATTGCATGAACTCAGGAATTTCCCACCGCCATGATCAGGGTCACACCCGCCATTCAGCTTGACGAAAGCGAATTGCAATTCCAGTTCAAACTGGCGTCCGGCCCCGGCGGCCAGAACGTGAATAAAGTCGCCACGGCGGCGGAATTGCGCTTCGACGCCGCGCATTCGCCGGCGCTGCCGGATGAAGTCCGGGCGCGGTTGCTCGCCCTGGCCGGGAGCCGCATGAACAAGGATGGGGAACTGCTCATCACCGCCCGGCGCTTTCGCAGTCAGGAGCGCAACCGGCAGGACGCGATGGATCGCCTGGTTGCCCTGATTCAGAAAGCGGCGGAAATCCCCAAGCCAAGGCTGAAACTGAAGCCTTCCCGCGCCGCCAAACAGCAACGGGTGGCGGAAAAGCGGCGCGTCGGGGAAAAAAAGCAGACTCGCCGGCCTGCCGGATTATCCGGGGATGACGATTGAATTCCAGCCCACTCTGTCCCTGCGACTCAGCCAAACCGTATAGCGCCTGTTGCGGCCCATTTCTCGACTGCGCCCAACAACCGGACACCGCCGGGGCGCTGATGCGTTCGCGTTATTCGGCCTATGTTCTGCTGCGGGAAGATTATTTGCTGCGCACTTGGCATGAATCCACCCGGCCCCAATCGCTCGATTTCAGCGCCGCCGAAACGATGACCTGGCTGGGCTTGAAAATTGTCCGCAGCGAAGCCGGCGGTCCCAACGATCAACAAGGCGTGGTTGAATTCGTGGCGCGTTACAAAATGGGCGGCAAAGCGCATCGGATGGTCGAAATCAGCCGCTTCGTTCGAGAAAACGGCTGCTGGTTCTATCTGGATGGCGCGCCGCCGACTGCTGGGCCGGTTCGGCGCTGATACCCCGAATTTGCCGCAAACATGCCGCGATCGGCGGCGAACCGGCTGCGTTCCCGGCTGGACATACACCGAGTGTTCATGCAGAATCGCGCCCCTTGATTTACTAAGGATTCCTGCTGGCCCCATGGCAAAACTGCTGCTGCTGAACGGCCCTAATCTGAACCTGCTGGGCCTGCGCGAACCCGCCGTTTACGGCGCTGCGACTCTCGCCGACATTGAACAACGCTGCGTGGAATTGGCCCATGAACTGGGGCCGCATCCACTGGCCTGCTTCCAGAGCAACGCCGAATACGAGTTGATCAACCGCATTCACGCCGCCCGCCAGGAAGGCATCGCCTTCATCGTGATCAACCCCGCCGCCTTCACTCACACCAGCGTGGCGCTGCGCGATGCCCTGCTGGGCGTCGGTATCCCGTTCATCGAGGTACATCTGTCCAACGTGTTCGCCCGCGAACCGTTCCGCCACCATTCCTACCTGTCCGACATCGCCGTCGGAGTGATCAGCGGGTTGGGCGCGCAGGGCTACGAACTGGCGCTGCGCGCCGCCGACCGTTACCTCGCCACGCCAGGATAGCCGCCATGCCGATGGATATTCGCAAGATCAAAAAGCTCATCGAGTTGCTCGAAACTTCGGGCATTGCCGAAATCGAAATCAAGGAAGGCGAAGACTCGGTGCGCATCAGCCGCCAGCCCCACGGTGGCGCGACGCCCTCGCCGCCGCCGTGGGCCATGCCCGCTTACTACAGTTCGCCGCCGCCGACCGCACCGGGTTCAATCCCGGTTGCGCCGGTCGCCGCGCCGGTCGCCTCCGAAGCGGACGCGATCAAGGGCCACATCCTGCGCTCGCCGATGGTCGGCACCTTCTATCGCTCCGCCGCGCCCGGCTCCAAACCGCTGGTGGAAATCGGCCAGCAGGTCAACATCGGCGACGGGGTTTGCATCATCGAAGCGATGAAGATGTTCAATCAGATCGAGGCGGATCACACCGGCGTCATCACNNGTTATTGCCAATCGCGGGGAAATCGCCCTGCGCATTCTGCGCGCCTGCCGGGAATTGGGCATCCGCACCGTCGCCGTCCATTCCACCGCCGACCGCGAACTCAAGCACGTGCGCCTGGCCGACGAAACCGTCTGCATCGGTCCGCCGCCCGCCGCCGAAAGCTATCTGAACATGCCCGCGATCATCAGCGCCGCCGAAGTCACCGACGCAGTGGCGATCCATCCGGGCTATGGTTTCCTGTCGGAAAACGCCGATTTCGCCGAGCGGGTCGAACAAAGCGGCTTTATCTTCATCGGCCCGAAATCGGAGACGATCCGGCTGATGGGCGACAAGGTATCGGCGATTCGGACGATGAAAGAAGCGGGCGTGCCGTGCGTGCCGGGATCGGACGGATCCTTGGGCGACGACGATCAGGAAACCCTGCGCATCGCCCGCGACATCGGCTATCCGATTATTATTAAAGCCTCCGGCGGCGGCGGCGGGCGCGGAATGCGGGTGGTGCATAGCGAGGCGGCGTTGCTGAACAGCATCGATCTGACCCGCAGCGAGGCTAATGCGGCGTTCGGCAATCCAACGCTGTACATGGAGAAGTATCTGGATCATCCGCGCCACATCGAAATCCAGGTGCTGGCCGATACCCACGGCAACGCTATTCATCTCGGCGAGCGCGACTGCTCGATGCAGCGCCGCCACCAGAAAGTCATCGAAGAAGCGCCCGCGCCGGGGATTACGACGGAACAGCGTCGCCGCATCGGCCAGGTTTGCGTGGAAGCCTGCCTGCGCATCGGTTATCGCGGCGCGGGCACGTTTGAGTTTCTGTATCAGGATGATGCGTTCTACTTTATCGAAATGAACACTCGAGTTCAGGTCGAACATCCGGTGACGGAACTGATTACCGGGGTGGATATTGTCAAGGAGCAACTGCTGATCGCCGCCGGTCAACCGCTCGGCTACCGCCAGAACGACATCCGCATTACCGGCCATGCCCTCGAATGCCGGCTCAATGCCGAAGA
>DEHY01000191.1 GCA_002352185.1 Competibacteraceae bacterium UBA2788 | reverse complement strand
CCAGATGCATGAGATCGTCTTACACCTCTTCTTGCATCACTACAATTTAACCTGCTCACCTCAGTGAGCCACTACCGTTTTATTTGACAGCTGGTATGCATCTGTTGAAAATATTAAGTTTATTCATAGAGTTGGAAAGGTTTTTATCACCACTTTGAAAGAAAACGGATGTATCAGCCTGGGTCCGGACAACGCTCTACAAAGCGAAACAAAACCTTTGGAGTGACTACTTACGTAACGAATTACGCCACCCGCGTATTTTAGTTTATCAACCTGCTTGAACGAGAAATTTCGAGCGAAAGTCCTGTTATTGCAAATCATTAGCACTTAACAGCCCTGCGTTTACCAGAGGAGAAGCGGTCGCGACCGCATCGAATCCGTTTCAGGACGCGCAACCCGGCGAGCGTTTGCTGGAACGCTGGCCTTCGGCGATGGGACAGGAACAGGGGACGATCATTGTTCTGCTGCGACCGTTCCACCCACGGACCCAGCTTATCCGACGGTTGCAACATTACGGCCTGTCGCCGAGTCAGTGCAGAGTCGCTACCCATGTGCTGAACGGACTTTCCAATGGCGATATCGCCCACCGCCAACTTCACCTCAGTGAACAGACGGTCAAGGACCACCTTCAGGAGGTCTATTGGAAAGTGGGAGTCAGGAGCCGCGCGGCGTTGATCGCGAAGATTTTGGGGACGGGCAGCGCAATAGCAAGCGAGCGCAGCAACCGGCGAAGGCAGTAGCGGTTTTTCGCACAGCCCGTGCGTTCCAATCTGGCGCTCGTACTGCTCAACCGAAATATCGAAGCTCTTGAGCAACGCCTGGAGCGCGTCCCGGAATCCGATATGACTCAGCGGATAGAGCGCTGCGGTCAGCACGATCAACGCGGAGAGCAACACCATCAACACGGAGAGCAACACCATTTCCGCTTTGCTGCCGACCGTCATCCGCCAGTGGCGGAGAGTCAAGGCGCTACTCCGGGCGTTGGGCGATCCACTGGGCAGTGCCCGATGGCTTGCCGGTAACGTCGCTCCGAGATAAAAGCCCCGCGATTGTCCTTGTCGGCTTCCTGACAACCACGCCGCCAAACTGTGCGAAATCCCGCGTTTCCCTTGCAATCACCAACAGCAACCAACTGTTTTATCGAAGATTAGGGTATCGGCACGCGGTTTGCCGATGCCCAAGTGAACCTTCCACTGGAAACGCCGCCGCCATGACCGCCACCCCTCGCATGATCGTGATCGACGACACCACCCTGCGCGACGGCGAACAATCGGCGGGCGTATCTTTCACCCCGGACGAAAAGCGCGCCATCGCCCGTGGATTGGTGACGCTGGGCGTATCGGAGCTGGAAATCGGCATTCCGGCGATGGGAGCGGAAGAGCGGGACAGCATCCGCGATCTCGTCGCGCTGGGCTTGAACGCCACGCTGCTGGTATGGAGCCGGATGTGCGAACCGGATATACAACTGTGTTGCAATCTTGGGGTGCGGTGCGTGGACCTGTCGGTGCCGCTGTCCGATCAGCAACTGCGACACAAGTTGGGCTGGACCCGCGNNGGCGCACGCCGGTTTCGCTTCGCCGACACGCTGGGCGTCATGGAACCGCTCGGCACGCTGGCGATTTTCCAGCATTTGCGGTCGGCGGTGGACCTTGAGCTGGAGATGCACGCTCACGATGATCTGGGGCTGGCCACCGCCAATACCCTGACCGCCGCGCTGGGCGGCGCCACCCACGTCAACACCACCGTCAACGGCTTGGGCGAGCGGGCCGGCAATGCCGCGCTGGAGGAAGTGGTGATGGGCTTGCGCAAGCTGTACGGCTTCCGGGTCGAGGTCGATCTTTCGCGCTTCCCGGCGCTGTCGCGGCAGGTCGCCGCCGCCGCCAATCGGCCATTGTCCTGGCACAAGAGCCTGGTCGGCGAAGGTGTGTTTACCCACGAGGCCGGCATTCACGTGGATGGCCTGCTCAAACACCCGCTCAATTATCAGGGTGTGGATCCCGCCGAACTGGGTCGCAGCCATCGGCTGGTCTTGGGCAAGCATTCCGGCACTCACGCGGTACGCGGGGTTTACCGCGCTCTCGGCATTGTCCTGAGCGACCGCCAGGCCGGTACTGTACTCCAGCGCATTCGCGCCTTCGTCAGCCAGCACAAGCGCTCACCCGAAGTTGCCGAACTGCACGCCTTTCACCGCGATCTCGGCGACTCAACCGTCCATGTATCCAGCGCCGCTTCGGGCGCCAGCAACACTCGTGTTCCAAACAGAACGTGATAATCGGTGGCGGTCTCCGGTTCGCGCAGCACCGCAATGATTTCCCCAACTGTGCCGACCGCCGCTACCACCCGGCCACCGACGGCCAAGGCTCGCCGGGCGATGACCCGGTCGCCCCGCTCGAAACGATTGGGAATCCACGGCGCGTCCGCCGGGATCAATTCGGTTTCGCGGCAGCCGACGATACGGTTGCCGGCTTCAAGAAAATGCACGGTGTAGATCAGTTGATCCTGCAAAAACACGCCAATATGGCGCACGTAACCGATGCGGCCACGCCGCACCAACAACGCGCCGGTCGCTTCACCAGGATAAGTGCCGTCGTTGCGGATGTTGCGGATCACCCGCACTGCGTCGTCGCAGGCAAAGCGCGGATTCAGGATCATGCCGAGCGACCGATGTCCGCCAGGAGTATGCGCACTTCGCCCGCCTGCGAGCGCCGCTGAAAAACCTTGAACACCTTTTCGGTCAGGGCATCGGAGTTGACGAAATCCTGATAAGCCTGTTGCAGGCAACGGGTGTAATCGGCCCGGTCCACGGCATTGGCTTGCCGTAAATAGTTGTGGAAGCGTTGCAGGATATGCAGGCGATTGACTTCCACCACTCGGGTATCGAAGGGAATTTCAAAATAATGCAGGAAATCTTCGGCTGAGGTCATTTCCGATAATTCCTGATGCAAGGTCGATGCGGTCATGGGGGTGCCTCGGCAGGTTGAAGGTTCGTCATCGCACCGGATAGCGGCGGCGATGGTTTCCGAAAAGGCGCTACAAGCGCCGTGCCAAAAGAGACGGCGACACGGTCAGCCGTCAGTCGAGTACGGCGAACCCGTATTGACGGAACACCCGCGCCGCCGCCGGGGTGCGCAGGAAATCCAGAAACCCTTGCGCCGCCGGTTTGGCGCCTTGCACCCGCGCCGCCGGATAGAGTACGGGTGAATGAGTGTCGGCGGGAAAGACGCCGAGTACCTCAACCCGGTCGGACCCCTTGGCGTCGGTTTCGTAAACAATGCCGACCGCGCACTCGCCGCGCTCGACGAAAGCCAGCGCCGAGCGCACGTCCGGCACCGCTGCCAGGCGTGGCTCCAGCGCCGCCCACCAGCCGAGCGCCGTCAACGCCTGCTGGCTATACCGACCGATAGGGACATCGGGACCGCAGGAACACCAGCGTCCCTGAAATGCGCCGGGCAGGTCGAAGCCTTTTTCCAGTCTCACCGGAAAGACTTGGTCTTTTGGAGAGACCAAAACCAGCCGGTTGCCGAGCAGGTTGCGGCGGCTGGCCTCGACGATCTTGCCCTTGCCGGCGAGGTAATCCATCCATTTCAGGTCAGCGGAAATAAATACGTCGGCCGGCGCACCCTGTTCGATTTGCTTGGCCAAGGCCGAGGCGGCGGCGAAGGAGGCGACCACTGTGACGCCCTTTTCCTTTTCGTACAGCGCGGCAAGGTCTTGAATCGCGTTGGTGGTGCTGGCGGCGGCGAACACCAAAATCCCCCCGCCTTCGCTGCCCCCCTTTGGCAAAGGGGGGTTGGGGGGATTTTCCGCAGCCTGAGCAGAGACAACCAGCATGGTCGCCAGCCAAAGCAGGCCAATGCCAAGCCAGCGAGATAAGGTTGCACGAAACATCGAAAGATCTCCCTCGGTCGGCTGCGACTACAGCGCCACGCCCAGAATGACGCTGGACGACTTGATGACCGCCACCGCCGGATCGCCCACCTTGAGCGCCAGCCCGTCGATGCTGGCGTTGGTGATAGTGGCGGTGACGGTCTTGTCGCCCGCCAACTGGAGGGTGACTTCACCGTTGACTGCGCCTTGCCCGCAGGCCGAAACCGTGCCGCGCAACCGGTTGCGGGCGCTGAGTTTCAGCTTGGGTTCGCCGGCCACGATGATCACCGAGGACGCTTTCACCAAGGCGTAAACCTCACTGCCTTCCTGAAGTTCCAAATTTTCGACGCTGCCCCGGGTGATCAGGGCGGTGATGTGATCGCCGCCGCCGATGTCCACGCCGACCTCGGCGTTGATCGGGCCGACGTTCAGGCCGGTCACCCGACCCGTGAATTGGTTTCTTGCGCTGGTCTGCATCGTGAATCTCCGCTATGCGATCTGTGCCACAACCGGCGCCGGCCTCACGCCGTCAGCGGCAACGCTTGGTGGGTAAAACACGCCTTGGGGCAAACCCGCGAGCAGGCTTCACAGCCGATACAGTCCATGGCGTTCGAGAGCGTCATGAAGGAATTGTCGCTGTCGTCATCGTCATCGTCATCGTCGTCGTCGTCGTCGTCATCGTCCAGATCGACGTCGTCAATCGCCCGCTGCACGATGGTCAGCACATCACGCGGACAGACCTTGAAGCAGCGGCCACAGCCAATGCATTTCTCCTCGTTGAGCGCGGTCACGAACTGGGGGGTCCAGAGCGTGCCGCCACGGGTAATGCCGGTGATGATCGGTTCGGCGCCCATACTGTTTTTACCTCGCTGGTATGAATAGCCCCGGCGCCGGGCGCAAAACCGGACCGAGAGCCGTAATAAAACCGTCGNNGGCCGCTTGCAGGCCGGCGAGCAGGGAAGCGATGGCGGTGCCGGCCTCCACTCGCATGGGTTGAACTCCAGCGGCCAGCAATTGCTGGATGGCGGAACCGCCGACCGCCTGGCAATAAACCACCGCGCAACCCTGCAACAGCGCCAGCTTGGCGGCGAGCTTGTCCTCATGACCGTCGCGGTCAAGATCACCGAACTGGGCGAATTCCACCACGGTCGCCTGGTCCGGGGTCACGGCGTAGATGAGCAAGGCGCTGGCGGCGCCGAAATGCTGATCGACCTTGTGACGGTCGCTGGTGGCGAAAGCGGCTTTCAGGATGGGAGTCATGCGCGGCTCCTTAATGCCGCCGGCCAGAATTCGCAAATGCCTGCGCAGCGCCATGGCTCGCCTCCTGCCGTGAATCCGCCTTGCGGGAGTAGATCGAGTGATAGGGCGCGACGCCGTGTTCGACCCGTTCGAGCAGCGCGTTGGCCAGATCGAACAACAGTTGCCGGCTGCCGCCGTAGCCGATCCAGGCGCGCTGGTAACCGCCGATGCGGTCGTACTGGGGAATGCCCGCACGCAGCAGCGGCACGCTCAGCCGATCCGCCGTTTCGGCGGCGTGGGAATTGCTGATGACCAGTTCCGCCCCGCGCTCGCACGCCAGATCTTCCAAATCTTCCAGATCGCCGATTTGCACCTGGGGCAACAGCGTCCGGGCCAGCACCGGCGCACGGCTGGACGCTACCGCCGCCACGATCTCCGCGCCGGTTTCGGCCAGCAGCTCGCTGAAGGCGTGCAGCAGATCGGGATCGGCGCCGACCGCCATCCGGGCTTGGCCCAACAGGAAATGGGTGTCGAGCAGGGCGTCCTGCAATTGCGCCCGCTGCCGTTCCAGCCGGGCCGGCACCTTGCGCCCGGAAATGCCGGCCAAGGTCATCACCAGCCGGTCGTTCGCGTCCAGTCCCAGCAGATGATCGAAGCGATGCACCGGCACCCCGGTTCGGGCCTGCAACAGCTCGGCGGCGGGATAGAGCGAGGCGCCGATCACCAGCGTCGCGGCGGCGTCGCCCAAGGCGGCGAAGGCGGACAGCGGCGTGCCGCCGAGGGTGACCGGCGAGAAATCCTCGGCGTCGAGATGGCCGTCCAGCGAATCGGACAGATCGGGAATCAGCACCGGATGCAAGCCGAAGCGTTCGATCAAGTCGCGCAGGATTTCGAGGTCGCCGGGCGTCAGCAGCGAGC
>DEHY01000088.1 GCA_002352185.1 Competibacteraceae bacterium UBA2788 | reverse complement strand
GCCGACCGGAATGGCGATGCCCAGCGCGGGACAAAGCTCCATGCCGACCGCCCGCACCGTGTCGAACAGGCGGGCATCCTCGCCGGGATGACCCGCCGCCGCCATCCAGTTGGCCGACAGCTTCACGTCGCTGAGCTTTTCAATGCGGGCGGCAGCGATGTTAGTAACCGCCTCGCCGACCGCCATCCGCCCGGACGCGGGCGCGTTGAACACCGCCAGCGGCGCACGCTCGCCCAGCGCCATCGCCTCGCCGGTGTCGGCATCGAAACTGGTGGCCGTCACCGCGACATCACTCACCGGCACTTGCCATGGCCCGACCATCTGATCGCGGCAGACCAGCCCGGTCACGGTGCGGTCGCCAATCGTAATCAGAAAACTCTTGTCGGCCACCGCCGGGAAACGCAGCACCCGCGCCACCGCTTCGGCGAGATGCAACGGATCGGTTTCTTCGTGGCGCGCAAGTTCTCGCATTTCATTCAAAACGTAATCAACCCCGATGCGATCCGCCTCACGCAGCATCTTCGGCGGCTTGCCGAACAGCACGCTCATTGGCAACGCTACCGGCTGATTGGCAAACTGCCGGTCGCTGATCGCCAGTTCCGGTTCCGCCGTCGCCATGCCGATCACGGCATACGGGCAGCGTTCGCGCTCGCACAGCGCTTTAAATGTCTCCAACCCTTCGGTAGCAATCGCCAGCACATAACGTTCCTGGGCCTCGTTGCACCAAATCTGCATCGGCGACATGCCGGGATCATCATTCGGCACTTCACGCAGCTCGAAGCGCCCGCCTCGCCCCGCGCCGTGGACGATTTCCGGCACGGCGTTGGACAGCCCGCCCGCGCCCACATCGTGAATCGAGAGAATGGGATTGCGTTCGCCCAGGGCCACGCAGCGGTCAATGACTTCCTGGGCGCGGCGCTGCATTTCCGGGTTGCCGCGCTGCACCGAGGCGAAGTCCAAATCCTCGTGCGAGCTGCCCGCCGCCATGCTGGACGCCGCGCCGCCGCCCAGCCCGATCAGCATGGCCGGCCCGCCCAAGACGACAATGGCGGTTTCCGGCGGAAATTCAGCCTTGTCTACATGCGGTTCGCGGATGTTGCCCAGTCCGCCGGCGATCATGATCGGTTTGTGATAGCCGCGCCGCTGACCGTCGGGACCGTCCTGCTCGAAGGTGCGGAAATAGCCGGCCAGATTGGGGCGGCCAAATTCGTTGTTGAACGCCGCCGCGCCGAGGGGTCCTTCCAGCATGATGTCCAGCGCCGAGGCGATGCGGTCGGGCTTACCGTAATCCTGCTGCTCCCACGGCTGGATGAAACCGGGAATGCGCAGATTCGAGACTGAAAAGCCGCACAGCCCGGCCTTGGGCTTGGCGCCGCATCCGGCAGCGCCTTCGTCGCGGATTTCACCGCCGGAGCCGGTGGCCGCGCCGGGGAAGGGCGAAATCGCGGTCGGGTGGTTATGCGTCTCCACCTTCATCAGGATATGCACCGCTTCCGGGTGATAACGGTACTGGCCGTCAAATGAATCGGGGAAAAAACGCCCGGCATGAAACCCGGTCATGACTGCCGCGTTGTCGTGGTAGGCCGATAACACATCGTCGGGGTGGCATTCGTGGGTATGGCGAATCATGGCGAACAGCGACCGGTCCTGCTTCACCCCATCCACGATCCAGTCGGCGTTGAAAATCTTGTGCCGACAATGTTCGGAATTGGCCTGCGCGAACATCATCAGTTCTACGTCGGTGGGATTGCGCTCCAGCCGGGTAAAGCTGTCCAGCAGATAGTCAATTTCGTCCTCCGACAGCGCCAGCCCCAATTCACGATTGGCGATTGCCAATGCCGTCCGCCCGTTGCCCAGTATATTCACGGTGGTCAGCGGGGCCGGTTCAGCATGGGCAAACAGCGCCGCAGGATCGTCGTCGGGTGTTAGAGCCGCTTCAGTCATCCGGTCATGCACCAGCGGTTTCAGCGTGGCCCAATCATCGGCGTTCAGCGGCTCGGCGGACTCCAGGTACCAGGCGATGCCGCGCTCAATGCGATGGACGTGATGCAAGCCGCAGTTGTGGGCGATGTCGGTGGCTTTGGACGACCAGGGTGAAATCGTGCCGGGGCGGGGAATGACCAGGAAGGTGGGTTCGCTGACCAGATGCCGTTGCTCGGCGCCAGGTCCGTACTGTAGCAACCGATCCAGCACCTCGCGGTCGTGGGTGATCAACCGACCCTCCACGAAATGAATGAACTCGGCGTAGGCGTCGGTCACCGTCGGAACCCGCTGCCGCAGCAGGGTCAGCAGCTTCTCCAGACGGAATGGCGACAGGGCGGGGCTTCCACGGAAACGCAGCATCGCGAACACTCTCCTGGATCAAACAGGGAAATGCGGATGATAGCAGCAATCGCCGAAATGCCGGGCCGGAATCAACCGGGATGACGGGCGCAATACTCTCGTTTTGGCGCTTGAGCGAATCCTTGGGGATTGAAGCGCAGGGGATCGAAACCGGACTCCTCTCTACTTTCCTATTCGCAGCGGGCCGCCCAAACCGCGTTGATCGAGGAACGCATTGACGCGGTCACGAATGGCTGCGGTGTTGTTGAGGGTCATCGCCTCGGCCAGCAAGGTCCGGGCTTCAGCATAGGGGATGCTGCGGATCATCCACTTGATCTTGAGCAGGCCACCCAGATTCATGCTCAGACTGTCCACCCCCATCGCCATCAGCAACAGCGCCGCCGCCGGATCGCCGGCCATTTCACCGCAGACGCTCACTGGCCGGCCGGCCGCCTGGACGCGCTCGATCACCTGCTGAATCGCTTTGAGCACGGCTGGATGCAGCGAGTCGTACAGCTTGGCCACCCGGTCGTTATTGCGGTCCACCGCCAGCAGATACTGGGTCAGATCATTGCTGCCGATGGAGGCGAAATCCACCATCTGGATCAGCGCGTCAATCTGGTAAACCGCTGACGGCACTTCCACCATGATCCCAACGCGCGGGGTCGGTATCGCCATGCCCTCTTCCTGCAATTCCGTCTGGGCGCCGCGCAGCAGTTCCAGGGCCTCGCTCAGCTCGCTGACGCTGCTGATCATCGGCAACAGGATGGACAGGTTGGGATAAGCGATGCCGGCCCGCAGCATCGCCCGCAACTGGGTCTTGAACAGATCGGGCTGATCCAGGCTGATGCGGATGCCGCGCCAGCCCAGAAAGGGGTTTTGCTCAATGATCGGAAAGTAGGGCAGCGGCTTGTCGCCGCCGATGTCCAGGGTGCGCAGCACCACCGGATACGGTTCCATGATCCGCAACACCCGGGTATAAAGCGTGGTCTGCTCCTCCTCCCCGGGAAAACGGTCGCGCAGGAAGAAATGCAGTTCCGAGCGGTACAGTCCCACCCCTTGCACCCCGCTGTCGCGGGCGGCGGCGATGTCGGCGAACAGCCCGGAATTGGCGTGCAGTTCCAGCCGGTGACCGTCCGGGGTTTCCGCCGGCAGGTCGCGCAGGTGTTGCAAGCCGCGCGACAGCTCGGCCTCCTCGGCAATCAGCTTCAGATATTCCTGGCGTAACGCCGGGCTGGGCTGGATGCAGACNNTTTTCCGTGGGCACGTCCAGCAGTTGGGAAACGCTGATGTCGTCGCCCATCAGGATGGTGTCGTCGGGGTAATGGCGGTTGAGCGACTGCTCTTCCTGCAAGCGGTTCAACAGGCGCTGGCCGAGATCGAGGATGTCGGCGGCGCGCTCCCGCAGATACGGGTCGTCCATTTCGGTGAAGATGTTGGCGTATTCCAGCACGGTGGCGCGCAGCGCGCCCGGCGCCCAGTTACCGGCGTAAATCCGCTCCAGGGTGCCATTCATCAGACTGTCGCTGCCCAGCAGCAGGGCGTAGGCATCGAACAGCGCCCGATCACCGGCTGACAGCAGGAGGCGCATGCGCTCGCTGAGCCGTTGCAATTCGGCCAGCTCCGCCGCCACCGCCTGGCGGAAGCGCGAAGCCTCGGCGTCAGGATTCGCAATGTCCTTGTCCGGCACCCGATCCAGCGTGGCGGCGGGAAAGACCACCACGGCCTCGCCGAGCGCCAGCCCACGGGCGCTGGCCACGCCCTCTAAAAACAGCGTGCCCGACAGCACGTCATCATCGAGCCGATCCAGCGCCTGGCGGATTTCCGCCTGATTGATGCAACCGGCCAACTGCGCGGCCAGCGTCACCAGGAACGATTCCTCGTCGGCGGTGTATTTGCGCTGCTCGCGCTGTTGCGCCACCAGCACCCCCAGCACCTTGCGGCGGCGGAGGATGGGGACGCCAATGAATCCGTGAAACGGCGCCTCGCCGGTGGCNNGCGATGTAGCGGAAGGCGGGATGAGCGGGGGCGTTTTCGACATTGATCGGCTCGACCCGCCCGGCAGCCAGCCCAGTCAGGCCTTGGCCCAGCTTCAGGCGCACCTTGCCGACTGCGCCCGGACGCAGACCGTCCGTAGCCATCAGGACATGCTCGCCCCGGACCGGGTCGGTGATATACACCGAGCAGACGTCAGTGTGAAGCGCCGCCTTGACCTCGGCGACGATCAGATTGAGCGCTTCATTCAGGTCGCGGGTCGCGTTAATGTCCTGCACGATGCGCCGCAGGATGTCCAGCATGGAACCGGCCTCGGTTGAAGGCGATGGAAGAAAGCGCGCTCAGCGCTGGAAAAACCGGCGCGGACGCGGCGCAGGCGGACGGGGCGCGTGCGGCTCGTCCATGGTGGACGCAGCGGCTGACGACTCCCGTGCCGACGCGGCTACTCCGGCCAGAGGCTCAATAACTCCGCCGCGCCGCGCCGAGACCACCATGCGGGTAATCACCGGATGCTGGCGGATTTCCGTCCGCCGCAGCAGCAGGACAGCCGCCGGCTTGCCCCCTGGCGCCGGGCGAACCGGTTCCAGGGACCTGGCCGCAGCGATAGCCAGGTCCGCAGCCATTGCTACGGTTGCCTCGATTGGCTGGATTGGATCCGGCGGACGATCAGGCAGGATCGTGCGCTCCCTGGATGACTGCCGGGGCGGGCGGCGGGGAAACAGCAGCGGAGCCAGTTCGCGCAGGGCGCGCCAATAGACATGGCGCTTGAACGGCACCACCGCTCGCAGCGGATACCAGTAATCCACCCACTGCCAGTGATCGAATTCGGGGTGTTCGGAGGAATCCAGCCGCACTGTGTCTTCGCCGCCCACCATCCGCAGCAGAAACCAGACTTGTTTCTGACCGATACAGGTCGGCTGGTTGCCGCGCCGGATCAGGCGTTTGGGCAGGCGATAACGCAGCCAGCCCCTGGTACAACCAATGACTTGCACATGTTCCGGGCGCAAACCAACCTCTTCGGCCAGTTCGCGAAACATGGCCTGCTCAGGCGACTCATCCCGCCGGATGCCACCTTGGGGAAACTGCCAGGAATGTTGCCCGATCCGTTTCGCCCAGAACAGGCGCCCATCGGCGTTGCACAGGATGATGCCGACGTTTGGCCGATAACCCTCCGAATCAATCACAGTGAAAACCAATACCTTGCAATAAACTATTCATTGTATTTTTTCATAACGAACCGCGTTTCGCCATGGTGGAGATGCGAACCGCCGCATCCTCCGCCAATGACGCTGGAACTGGCTATGATTAAGACTGACGCGGCGTCTGATTCGGAATGATGACGCTCCCCATCCGCCGCCAAGCTCGCCCTCTCTCTCGTCACTCCAAAGGAGCCTCCGATGCGCCGCCTGCTGTCTCTGTTCGCGTTGCTGGCACTGCTGCTGTCCGCCAGCGCCTACGCTTTCGAGGATGCGCCGCTTGCCATAGCCTCGGCTCAATATCTGCAATTGATCCGCGACGGACGCGACGCCGCCGGTCAGCCCGCCGCTGCGCTGCTGCAAAAAGCCGAGCAGCAGGCGCGACAGAAAAATTGGACGGACGCCATCGCCAGTCAGGAAACCGCCATTGCCGCCGGCGGCGATCAGGCGGCGAACTGGTTGAATTTGAGCCAATGGTGGCAAGGCAAGGCGGAGCAGATTCAGGACGACGACGAAGTGCGCAAACGCGCTCAGGATCGCGCCCAGCAGTCGGTTTGGAACGCTTATCAGGCGGCGCGCATTCCCTACGAGCGCGCCCGCGCCCTGTTTCGGCTGGGCGAGTCATACGACCGCGCCAAGGAGCCGAAGAAAGCCCTCGCCGCCTTCCGCGAAGGTCTGGAACTGGAGGACAACCCCCGCATCGCCAAGCGTTATCAGGAACTGGCCGATGCGAATGCGTTTCAGATCAAAGGCGTCGATGTTGAATCGGACAGCGCGATTCCGAAATTCTGCCTGCGATTCTCCGACGATTTAGCTAAGGATCGGCAGATTCATTTTGAAGATTATCTGGTCATCCAGCCTTCCATCCAGCCGGTGGTCAGCGCCCAGGAACAGCGCTTGTGCGTGGAAGGCGTTCGCCACGGCCAGAGCTACGCCATCACGGCGCGGGCCGGCATTCCCTCGGCGACGGGCGAGAAAACCCGCGTCAGCCAGGATTTCACCGCCAGGATTGAGGATCGCAAGCCGACTCTCGGCTTCCGGGGGGCCAGCTATGTGTTGCCGAAGGCCAGCGGCCAGCAACTGCCGCTGATCAGCGTCAATCTGGAGCAGGCGCGGGTGCGGGTGTTGCGCATCAATGACCGCAATCTGCTGCAACAAATTGAAAATCGCCGTTTGACCAATCCATTGGACGGTTACGACATCAATCAGGTCGCCAGGCGATCCGGCGAACTGCTGTGGGAAGGCGCCCTGACTCTGGCCGGCAGCGAACCCAATCAGGAAGTAATCACCGCGCTTCCGATCAGCGAAATTTTGCGCGACCCGCAACCAGGCATTTACATCGTGGCCGCCGAGCCGATCAACGAAAATCCGGACAGTTACGAGAATCGGGCGACGCAATGGCTGGTCGTGTCCGACATTGGCCTGTTCACGGTGCGCGGCAACGACGGGCTGCACGTTTTCGCCCGCTCGCTGGGCGGGGCCAAGCCGCTGGCCGGAGTGGATCTGCGGTTGTATGCCCGCAATAACGGCGAACTGGGCAAGGCGACCACCGACGGCAAGGGTTACGTTCGCTTCGATCCGGGCCTGTTGCGCGGCGGCGGCGGGCGTGAACCGGCGTTGCTGATGGCCTATGGCGGCGGCGATTACAACTTTCTTGATTTGACCAGACCGGCCTTTGATCTGAGCGACCGGGGCGTCGAGGGCCGCGCTGCACCGGGCGCGGTGGACGCTTTCCTCTATACCGAGCGCGGGGTGTATCGGCCCGGCGAAACGGTGGAATTGATGGTGCTGGTGCGCGACAGTCGTGGTTACGCCCTGCCCGACGCGCCGCTGACTCTCAAGCTGTTCCGCCCCGACGAGGTGGAAGCCGGGCAGCCGAAGCCGGGTCAGCCGGCGCTGGGCGGCTATCACGTCCAGTTGCCGCTGGCGCTGAATGCGCGCACCGGCGCGTGGACGGTCAAGGCGTATGCCGATCCCAAGGGCGAGCCGGTCGGGCAGGTGAGTTTTCAGGTCGAGGACTTCGTGCCGCAGCGGCTGAAACTGGAACTGAGTTCCGCCGCGCCGGTGCTGAAACCGGGCGAATCGGCCACGGTGGATATCAATGGCCGCTTTCTGTACGGCGCGCCGGCCGCCAATCTCAAGGCCGAGGCCGAAGTGATCTTGCGCGAAGACCCCAATCCTTATCCGGCCTGGCCCGGCTATCGCTTCGGGCTGGCGCAGGACAGTTGGACTGCGCAACGCTTCCCGGTGGCGCTGGCCGGCACCGATGCCCAAGGCAAAGCCCAGGCGCAAGTGACGCTGAGCGAGACGCCCGACACCAGCCGTCCGTTGCAGGCGCGGGTGCGGGTATCGCTGTTTGAACCCGGCGGTCGGCCAGTGACCCGCAGCCTGAATCTGCCCTACCGCGCCCAGTCGTTCGCTATCGGCATCAAACCGCGTTTCGGCGACGACGGCATTCCTATCCGTCAGGAGGCCGGATTCGACGTGATCGCGCTCGACGCGCTGGGTCAGCCGCAGGCGCACAGCGGACTGCGCGCCGAACTGGTGCGCGAGGAGTATCAGTATTACTGGTATTACGGCGACAACCGCTGGAATTACAAGCTGGTGATCCGCGACAGCGCGCCAGTGACCCGCCAGACTCTGAATCTCGCCGCCGGACCAGCAGCGCTGGTGACGCAGCGCATCGCGGAGTGGGGCCATTACCGGCTGGATGTGCTCGATCCGACCAGCGGCGTCGCCTCCAGCGTGCGCTTTACCGTGGGCTGGTTCGAGACGCCCAGCGAAAATGACACTCCGGATCAAATGAAGGTGACGCTGGACAAGCCGCGCTATCAGGTCGGCGAAACCGCCAAGGTCTTCATCCGGGCGCCGTTTGCGGGCGAAGTGCTGCTGAACGTAGTCGGCGACCGACTGTGGTCAAGCCGGTCGGTGAGCGTCTCAGCGGAAGGGGCGACGGTGGAGTTGCCGATTCCTGCGGAATGGGGGCCGGGGGTTTACATCGCCGCGACTGCGTTTCGTCCGGCGGACAGCGCCGCCCAGCGCGGGCCGGGGCGGGCGATAGGCGTCGCCTGGGTGGGACTCGACCCTGCATCGCGCACCCTGAACGTGGCGCTGGCCGCCCCGACCGAGTGGAAACCGCGCCAGACGATAGAATTGCCGGTGACGGTGACGGGGCTTGAATCGGGTCAGCCGGCCTATCTGACCGTAGCCGCCGTGGACGAGGGCATTCTGCAACTGACCGATTTCACCACGCCCGACCCGGCGCAATACTTCCTCGGCAAGCGTCGGCTGGGAATGCAGTTGCTCGACCTGTACGGCAAGCTGATCGAAGCCGGCGGGCGACCGGGACAACTCAAGGTCGGCGGCGATGCCGACAGTCGGCAACTGGACGGTTCCGGGGTGCGCACGGTGAAAACGCTGGCGCTGTTTTCCGGGCCGGTGGCGCTGGGCGCCAGCGGTCAGGCGAAAATTCCGCTCACGCTGCCCGACTTCAATGGACAGTTGCGGCTGATGGCGGTGGCCTGGGATCGCAACCGGCTGGGTCGGGCCGAAGCTGCGCCGCTGGTGCGCGATCCGCTGGTGGCGCGGGTGTATCTGCCGCGCTTTCTGGCGCCGGAGGATGAAAGCCGCGTCAGCGTGATGGTGCAGAATCTCAGCGCTGCGCCCGGCGATTATCACCTCCGGCTCAGCGCCGATGGCGCGGTAGCGGTGAGCGAGCCGACGGCGTTCACCTTCACGGTCGCTGATTCCACGGTGCAGAATTCCGAGAAGCGGACCTTTACTCTGCGCGGCCTGAAACCCGGCGTCGGCCAGGTGCGGTTGCATCTGGACGGGCCGAACGGCTTTCAACTGGTGCGCGAATCCGAAATTGGCGTCCGCCCGGCCCAGGCGATGACCAGCGCCCGCACCGCGCGGCGGTTGAATCCCGGCGAATCATTACAAATTGGCGAGGCTCTGCTGGCCGACTATCTGCCCGGCGCCGGTCGCGCCAAACTGAGTTTCGCCAGCCGGCCCGCGCTGAACGTGCCCGAGTTGCTGGCGGACCTGGATCGCTATCCCTACGGCTGTCTGGAGCAGACCACCAGTCGCGCTCTGCCGCTGCTGTACTTCAACCAGGTCGCCGCCGTCTGGGTCGGGCAGAATGCGACTGAAGCCGGATTGCGGGCGCGGGTGCAGGAGGCGATCCAGCGCATTTTGACCTTGCAGGATGCCGGTGGCGGCTTCGGGTTGTGGAGTCCCGACAGCGCGGTTGAAAACTGGCTGTCGGCCTACGCCATGGATTTTCTGGTGCGCGCCCGGCAGGAACAGTATTTGGCGCCGGAATCGGCGTATCAGCACGGACTGACCTATTTGCAGGAACAGTTGAATGAAAAGGAATTCGGCGAGCGGGAACTCGGTTGGCGAGCCTATGCGCTGTATGTGCTGGCGCGGGTGCAGAAAGCGGCGATTGGAGATTTGCGCTATTTGCACGATAACCATTTGCAAAAGTTGCCGACGGCATTGGCGCAGGCGCAATTGGGGGCGGCATTGGCCCGTTATGGCGAATTGGGCCGCGCCAGGGAGGCGTTTACCGCTGCGCTGAATCACTCAGGCCGGGTTTCGGTGCGCGATTACGGGAGTCCATTGCGCGACCGGGCGGCATTGCTGGCATTGCTGGCCGAATCAGGATTATTGCCGGAACGGGTTCCGTCTCTGGCGGAAGAACTGGCCGCAGAATTCAATCAGCGCCGCTATGCCAGCACTCAGGAACAGACATGGCTGTTGCTGGCGGCCCATGCGCTGCTGAAACAGCCTGGGCAATTGCGGCTGGCAGTGGATGGGCAGGCGACGACGGTCGATCCCTTTTATTTATCACCGACGGCGGCCCAATTAGCTCAGGGGCTGACGGTGAATAATCAGGGCGATCAGCCGGCATGGGCGATAATGAACCTGAGTGGCGTTCCGGCGGCGTCACAACCGCCGGCGCAAAACGGCTTTACGATTAGCCGTCGCTATTACACTCGCGCCGGCAAGGCCATAGATCCGGCCCTGCTGCGTCAGAACGATTTGCTGGTGGTGGTGATTACCGGCGAGGCGCAAGGCAAGGAACAGCAGCAGGCATTAGTGGTGGATTTATTGCCGGCGGGGCTGGAAATCGAGAATGCGCGGCTGGCGCATAACGCTTCAACCACTGAAATCGCCTGGCTGCCGGAATTGACGGAGGCGCTGCACACCGAATTCCGCGATGACCGCTTTGTAGCGGCGCTGGATCTGGATACGGGCAAGGAGCGGAAATTTACTCTGGCCTATCTGGCGCGGGCGGTGACGCCGGGTGTTTATCAGCAACCGGCGGTGTATGTCGAGGATATGTACAAGCCGTGGCAATTCGGACGCGGGGCGATGGGGACGGTGAGGGTGGAGTGAGGTCAAGCAGCAACGGGCATCGGTCACGGGTCTCGTTGCGAGACCCTTTGACGGCATCAAGAAGCTTGTCCACTTCCAAACGCGGTCGGGTGTTTGCGGCTATCCATCGTTTTGTCCAGTGTCGGATTTTAAAAAAACTGATAATTCAATTGGTTTTTTAAGGCGCTTGGGAAGAAGTTGGACGGAAGGAAGCATTTTGTCTTGTGGATACGGTGCAGAGGCTCAACCGTTATTGGCGCGCAGGAAAGCAGCGTAACTTGCCTCATCAAGTGTTCCCGCCGCCAATCCTAAAACGGCTTGGGCCGCATCGGCTTCGTTGGCCGTGAAGCGATAGCCGTTGAGTTCAAGAAACAGAATGCCAACCACAAAGCCGGTTCGTTTGTTGCCGTCAATGAAAGGATGGTTGCGAACAATCCCCACAGTATAGGCTGCTGCAAGGTCAATCAGATCGGGCGAGTCCGCATAGGCATAAATTTGTTGCGGTCTGGCAAGAGCGGATTTCAGCAAGGCGCCATCCCGTATCCCCGCCGCGCCGCCATGCAGCGCGAGCAGGCGATCATGCAACACGAGCGTATCCCGCTCTTCGATCCAGATGAGGCCCATCATTGCGCGAGGATATGCAGCGTATTGTGGTAGCGACTGATGATGTCTTCGGCTTTCTCCATTTTTTGCTCGAAGGTCGGATCGTAAGGCGTCAGCCAATAGCTGCCGTCCGGCGCTTCAATCAGAAACAGAGGGTCACCGTCCCGCGTGTGCAGACGGTCAATAACGCTTTTCGGCAAGATCACCCCCAACGAATTGCCGAATTTGCGGACCTTGAGTTCAACCATATTTAGCCCTCCTAATGTTATAAGCGGCAGCAGGCTGCTACGGTCGCCCAGCCAGCGCTGCCCGCATCCGCTCCAGCCCTTCCGCCAGCGTGGCGCGTGGACAACCGAAATTCAGCCGCACGAAGCCCGCGCCACCCGGCCCGAAGGCGCCGCCGTCGTTCAGCGCCACGCCCGCATGATTGAGAAAAAACTCGTGCGGATTGCCGGAAACAGCCGCGCCCCGACAATCCAGCCAGGCCAGATAAGTGGCTTCCGGGACCGTGGAACGGATGCCGGGCAAATGACGGGCGACGTATTCCACCAGGTAATCCCGATTGGCGGCGAGATAGTCGAGCAGCGCCCGCAACCAGTCGTCGCCGTAACGATAAGCCGCCAGCGCGGCGCTCAGGCTGAGAATGTTGGCGTCCGGCACGATGCCGCGCATGGCCTGCTTGAAGCGCCGCCGCAGTTCAGGGTTTTGAATGACCGCGAAACTGGCCCCCAGGCCGGCGATATTAAATGTCTTGCTGGGCGCCATCAGAGTGATGCAACGCTGGGCAATCTCCGGCGCCAGTGTAGCCAGCGGCGTATGTCGGCGTCCGTCCAGCAGCAAATCGCAGTGAATTTCATCCGAACAGAGGGTGAGATCGTGGCGTTCGCAAAGCGCCGCCAGCCGACCCAGTTCCTCCACGCTGAATGACCGCCCGACCGGGTTATGCGGGTGGCAGAGAATAAACAGCCGGGTGCGCGAGCCAATCGCCGCTGCGAAGGCGGCATCGTCGAAGGTGTAGTGCAAACGCCCATCGCGGCGTTCGGCGCATAATTCGGCAGTAACCAGCCGTCGATCCTGATTTTCCGGCGCAGTCAGAAAGGGCGGATACACCGGCGTCTGCGCCAATACTTCATCGCCGGGTTCGCCAACCGCCCGGCAGACCACGTTCAGCCCGCTCACCAGCCCCGGCAGATACACAATCTGCTCCGGGCTGATGGTCCAGCGGTACCGTTCCGCCATTC
>DEHY01000186.1 GCA_002352185.1 Competibacteraceae bacterium UBA2788 | reverse complement strand
GAGCAGGCTGAGAACCTGGCGTGGCGAGGCATTGGCCTGCGCCAGCATACTCTGACCGGCCTGTAGCAAAATCTGTCGTCGAACCATCTGGCTCGTTTCCTGAGCGTAATCAGCATCAAGGATGCGTGATCGGGCATCGGACGTGGTTTCGATGCTGATGGCGTTGGCTGCAATAGCGTGCTGAAGCCGGTTATGGCTGGCTCCTACGTTGCCGCGCTGCTGGTTGAGGTAAGTCAACGCCCGGTCTACCTTGCCGATCACCGTTTCGGGGCTGATAGCGACGCTGATGTTGGAAAGATCGAGCGCCGCAACGCTGGCGGCGCCGATGCCGACGGTTAGGATATCGCCCGCCCGCTCGCCGATCTGCAGATCAAACAGGTTCGCAACGCCGCCGCCCGTACTATCAAATCCGCTTGGCCAAACCTCAGTGAAACCGGCCAATGGATCCAGGGTATAACCGCCGGTGTCGGGAATGACCGATTGAGCAGTGCGGACCGAGCCGCCATCTGCATCGGCGCCGCCAATCGCGCCAGTATCAGCATTGGTCAGGTAGCCGCCACTGACCAAGCCTTGCAAATAGACCTGGCCAGCCGCTCCTGTATAGTCTGTCAGAAAGGCGGCAGCGTTAGCGTAACCTGTCGTTGCCGCGATGGCGGCATCCAGACTGGCCCCGCTGCTTAGCTGGCTCATAATGCTTTTAATGCCGCCGCCGGCTTGCTCGTGCAGAAAACGCATAGCGATGTAAGCTGAGGAGTAATGCAAGCTATCGGCGGCCCAGGCGCCGCCGCTGATGGCTCCGGTCATGGCGGCGACTGTTGTGAGATCCCCCACGACCCGCTCGTCAGCGCCATGAATGAACTCCGCTGCGCCCTCTTTGAACCAAGTGGGCACGTTAATAGCGTACATATTATCCGCCATTAGCCCATGCACCATTTCATGGGCAATCACCCGGTCGATCAAGACCGGGCTGGTCATCGAATCGGGCGGAATAAAATCTGCCATATCAACCCGCAGTTCATGCCGCTGGATGGCAGTTCCCGAATAATAGGAGGTGACCGACGCGAGTTGACCGCCGACAGCATCATTTTCCAGAATAATCTCGAAGGTAGTGCCGTTGCCCTCAAGACCATAGTAGGTTTTAATCAGGTCTTCCGATTCTCGCAGCCAGGATCCGCGCAAACCATCAATAACCAGCGTTTCGTTGGCATCGCCGCCCCCGCCCCCGATGCCGGTAGCGCCATCAATCAATTTTTTGCCATTGAACTCGGTCTTCCCAGCAATGCGGTCGATTTCCTGGAGCAACTGGTTAACCTCGCGCTGCATCGAGATTCGGTCGCTGGCGCTGTAGGAATCATTTGCAGCTTGCACCCCGATCTCGCGAATTCGTTGCAGAAGGCCGCCAATGTCGCCTAGCGCGGAATCAGCCGTCTGCAGCATGGAGACGCCATCGTTGGCGTTGCGACTGGCTTGACTCAGACTGCGAATCCGGGCCGTCATGCGGTCGGAAATGGCCACACCGGCAACATCGTCTGCTGCATTGTTAATCCGCAACCCACTGGACAAACGCTCCATTGCGACGCTGATATGGGCTTGCTGACCCAGCAGGCTGCGCTGAACGAAGAGTGCTGTTGAATTGGTGTTAATTTGCACTGGCCCGGCCCCCCGCATTCTTTAAATGAGTCCATCAGATATGGCTATCGGCGGCTTCAAGGCAAACTTGACAAGTTTTTATAAGACTGGCGGGGCAATGAAATGATCCGGGCGGTGCAGAAGTTAAGGAGCTGAAGTTTGGGGGTGCGCGATGAATCTGCCGATGAATCAAGTAGACGATCTGTCGGCGCAGCCGATTCGGATGCGGTCAAAGCCCAATGCACAAATACTTGATATCCAAATACTCATGGATGCCATATTTCGAACCTTCGCGGCCAAAACCGGATTCCTTGACTCCGCCGAAGGGCGCAACCTCGGTTGAAATCAGTCCGGTGTTAACGCCGACCATGCCGTATTGCAAAGCCTCGGCGACCCGGAACGCCCGGCTCAGATCACGGCTGTAGAAGTAGGCCGCCAAACCAAATTCGGTGGCGTTCGCCAATTCAACCGCCTCCGCGTCGGTTTGAAACCGGAACAGCGGCGCCACCGGCCCAAAGGTTTCCTCGCACGCCACCTGCATGTCCGGCGTGACCTCGCTCAACACCGTCGGCTGGTAAAACGTGCCGCCCAGGGCATGACGCTGGCCGCCAGTGAGAATTTGGGCGCCGTGAGCCACCGCATCGGCCACATGGCGCTCGACCTTGGCCAGCGCCGCTGCGTCAATCAGCGGTCCCTGCATCACCCCCGGATCGAGGCCGTTGCCGACCTTGAGTTGCTCGCGCACCGCCTGCGTCAGCCGGGTGGCGAACGCCTCATAAACGCCATCCTGAATCAGAAAGCGGTTGGCGCAAACGCAGGTCTGACCGCTATTGCGGTATTTGGAAGCCAGCGCGCCGCTCACCGCCGCATCGAGATCGGCATCGTTGAACACGATGAAGGGCGCGTTGCCGCCCAACTCCAGCGAGAGTCGCTTGAGAGTGCCGGCGCAGCGCTGCATCAGATACTTGCCGGTTCGAGTCGAGCCGGTAAAGCTCAGCTTGCGCACCAGCGGGTTATCGAGAATTTCATTGCCGATGGCCTGAGCCGGCCCAGTGACCACGTTCAGCACCCCGGCGGGCAATCCCGCCCGTTCCGCCAGCGTCGCCAGCGCCAGCGCCGAAAACGGCGTCTGGGGCGCGGGCTTGACCACCATCGTACAACCGGCGGCCAGCGCCGCTCCGGCCTTGCGGGTGATCATCGCCGTCGGAAAATTCCATGGCGTGATTGCCGCGCACACCCCAACCGGCTCCTTCAGCACCAGAATCCGCTTGTCCGGTTGCTGGGCGGGAATGGTGTCGCCATAAGCCCGCTTGCCTTCCTCGGCGAACCATTCGAGAAAGCCGGCGGCGTAACCAATCTCGCCCCGCGCTTCAGCCAGCGGCTTGCCCTGCTCCAGAGTCATCAGCGTGGCTAAATCCTCCTGATGCTCCAGCAGCAGCGTGAACCAGCGTCGTAAAATCACCGACCGCGCCTGCGCGCTCAGCGCCCGCCAGCCCGGCAGGGCGACGTGAGCGGCTTCGATGGCGCGACGGGTTTCGTTCGCGCCCAGATCAGGAACATGGCCCAGCATCTCACCCGTGGCGGGATTGGCAATGGCCGACACGGCGCCGCCATCAGCGTCGATCCAGTCACCCGCAACGTAGCATTGCTGGCGGAAAAGCGTAGTCTCGCGAAGCTGCATGGCCTTCTCCGAAAAGGTGGGGTGGATATTGCCCAACGACTGACTGCTGAATCAGGATAGGCGGAAAGCCCGGACGGCAATACAATACCGTGTTAAAGCGATTTCCCTCAAACTTGATCAGATCACCCCAACGACGGAGCCGTAACGCCTTGAAAGTCCGAATACTGCTGATTCTTGCACTGCTGGCGGGTATCTGGATCTACCCGGTAGCGAGCCTGAGTGCGCCCAATGCGCCCGAAGCCACTCCAGCCACGACCCCGCCCCCCAAACGCTTCAATTTCGCCGATGTGCGACGCCGCGCCGAAGTGCTGGCGTCTCAGCCGTTTCAGGCGCCAGGCCATCCCCTGCCCGATTTTCTCAAGAATCTGGATTATGACCAGTACCGCGACATCCGCTTTCGGGCCGAGAAAAGCCTGTGGCGTGCGGAAGGGCTGCCGTTTGAAATCCAGTTCGCGCCGCTCGGCTTCTTGTTCGCGCAACCGGTCATCATTAATGTAGTGGGCGAAGGCGAAAGCAAGCCGGTCGAGTACGCCAACGATCTGTTCGATTACGGCAAAAACAAGGTGTCGGACAATCTGCCCAAGGATCTCGGCTTCGCCGGCTTCAAGGTGCTGTACCCGCTGCACACCGACAGCCATTACGACGAAGTGGCGGTGTTTCTGGGCGCCAGCTATTTCCGCGCCGTCGGCCAGAAGCAGAATTATGGAATCTCGGCGCGCGGTCTGGCGATTGACACCGGCCTGCCCAAACCCGAGGAATTCCCCTGGTTCCGCGAGTTCTGGCTGGAAAAACCCGGCAAGGATGCCACTGAATTGACCGTCTACGCGCTGCTTGACAGCCAGAGTCTGACCGGCGCTTACCGCTTCGCCATCAAGCCGGGGGTCGCGACCCAGATTGAGGTCAAGGCCAGCCTTTTCGTCCGCGACAAGGTGCAGAAGCTCGGCGTAGCCCCGCTGACCAGCATGTTCTTTCATGGCGCGCTGAATGAGCGATTCTTCGACGACTTCCGCCCGCAGGTCCACGACTCCGATGGCTTGTTGATGGCGACCGGCAACAGCGAATGGATTTGGCGGCCACTGAACAATCCGCAACGGCTGCGCATCAGCGCCTATCAGGACAACAATCCGCGTGGTTTCGGCCTGCTGCAACGCGACCGCAGCTTCGACAATTATCAGGATCTGGAAGCGCGTTA
>DEHY01000111.1:12168-13954 GCA_002352185.1 Competibacteraceae bacterium UBA2788 | reverse complement strand
TGATACATATCTGACCTCGGCTCCACAAGAACCCTCGAAGAGCCAACAATGTCAGCCGCTTTTTTGGGGCCGATTCCCTTCAACGCCTTATCCATCTGTTCAGCGGTCGCCGTATTGATGTCAATCGCCTGCGCGAAACTGGCAACAGAGAAGAACGCCAAGACCAAGGCGAGTAACACATTCATCAACAACTTCATCCTCAGACTCCTTTTTCGCTGGGGTTCGTGCTGCCGTGCAAACTAACCGGCATTAACAGCAACCATAGAACGGGAATTCGGGAATGCAAGCGATAGCGTAGCTTTTGCGAAACGAATGTCCTGGATCGCGCAGGCCAGAGCCGTTGCCCGATCAGGCGCTGGTCTTCATCACCAGGTCGGGCAGCGGTTTGATGGTGTTCCAGCGCTGGCAACTGGGGCAACACCAGAGCAGCGATTTGACCACGAATCCGCAGTTGGCGCAGCGGTAGCGGGCAGCGCCATTGAGCATCTGCGTACTGACGCAGTGCAAGGCCCGCAGATCAGCATATTCTGCACCCTCGCCTCGCTTCAGCTTGATTTCGACCAGACGGCGCAAACCCAGCAGCGTCGGATAGTCCCGCAACTCGCGTTCGAGGAACCGGAGCGCCGCCGCCTCGCCCTCCTGACGCATCAGCCAATCCGCCAAAGCATCCGTAATTCGACCGCCATGATCCCGCTGCTGAACTTCCCGCAGATACGCGACCCATTCATCGAGACGGCCCAGTGCGCCGTAACATTGACCGAGCGGCGCGATCACTTCCGGCAAATAGCCCCGATCCTGCCGTTCGACCGCTTGCAAGGCCACAATAGCCGCCTGATAGTCGCCCATCCGTATGGCAAGACGGCCCAGTAACAGACTGGCTCGAGTACAATTGGGGTCACGCGCCAGCGCATTGAGCAACCACGCTTTCACTTCGTCATCCTGACGCCGCTGGTTCGCCGCCTCGGCCAGCTCGCAGCAGAAATGCGCTGTCTCGCGCTGTTTGGGTTCATTGCTGATTCGCTCCAGACGGTCACAATAGGCAATCGCCTGCTGCCAATCCTTTTCCTGCTGAAAAATGTGAATCAGACGATACAATGCAACTTCTATGTAATCGGGCTGATCCAGTAATTTCCGAAACAATTCCTCAGCGCGATCAAACAAACCCGCCCGCAGGTAATCCTCGCCGAGTTCAAACAGGGCGCGACAGCGCTGATCGGTGGTCAGGTTGGGACGGGCAATCAGACTGCCATGAATGTGAATCGCCCGATCCACCTCGCCACGGCGGCGGAACAGGTTGCCCAAGGTCAAATGGGTCTCAGCGGTATCCCGGTCAACGTCGGCCATCCGGGTGAAAACCTCAATGGCCTGGTCGGGCTTGTCGTCGATCAGATAGTTCAATCCCTTGAAGTACTCGGCATTACGGACCGTCGCGCCGTTCCGCTTGCCTGCGTACTCGCGTCGAGCCACCCACCAGCCGGAGGCCGCAGCAACCGGTAGCAGCAGCCACAATAGTTCCATCATGGTTTTTAAGACAATATTCCCATCAGTGGGCGTCCCGCCCAATCTTTTTGGACAGCAGGCTGATTTCCTGATCCTTGCTGGATGCCGCCTGTCGCAGCCGGGCTGCCTGCCAGCGCAATGGCAACACGACGAACATGCCCACCAGCCCGGTCAATGCTACGCCGGCAGCAAAAGCGCAGATCACCAGGAGTGACAGCGGCATGGTCGCCGTACCCATCAGATAGTTGACGGTCACCGGATTGGTATGCAGCGTGGAAAACTCCAC
>DEHY01000111.1:0-12093 GCA_002352185.1 Competibacteraceae bacterium UBA2788 | reverse complement strand
TGCCACCTTCGGAATAGCGTTCATTGACCCGTTCGCGCAGTTCCTTGCCGGGCTTGAAATGCGGCACATACTTGCCCGCCAGCGTCACCGCATCGCCCGTCTTGGGATTACGACCGACCCGTGGTGGCCGGAAGTGCAGCGAGAAACTGCCGAAACCACGGATTTCAATCCGTTCACCGCTGGACAGAGACTCGCTCATCTGCTCCAGCAATGTCTTGACCGCCTGTTCCACATCCTTGTAGAGAATGTCGCTGCGCTTGCGCGAGAGAATTTCGATCAATTCTGATTTCGTCATGGAAGGCCTCCCAGTGAATGGCGGCTGCAATGGCGCGCACTGCAACTGCCATCGTTCAAGCACGGACTAAAAACCAAGGGTATCTTCAACGACGAACCGGTGAGGCAGGAAAAACCACCGCGCCGGTTTGCCGGTTTCGACCGTCACTCGTCCGGCGCGCTCATCTGCTCCTTGAAGATGTCGCCCAAAGTCGCGCCAGTGCCGGATCTGCGGCTGTAGTCCTGTAGCACATCGGCTTCGTCCGCCATGTCCTTGGCCTTGATGGACAAGGTGATCGTGCGATTCTTGCGATCCACGCCGATAAATTTGGCTTCGACCTCATCGCCTTCTTTCAGCAGCGTGCGCGCATCGTCGACCCGTTCGCGGGACAGTTCGGAGGCGCGTAACGTACCCTCAACCCCGTTGCCCAAATCCACCATGGCGCCCTTGGCGTCCACCGCGACGATCCGGCCCGGAATGATGCAGCCCTTAACATGATCGGCGACGAAATTGGAGAACGGGTCCTTATCGAGCTGCTTGATGCCCAGCGAAATGCGTTCGCGTTCGGGATCAACCGCCAGCACCACCGCATCCACTTCCTGGCCTTTCTTGTATTGGCGCACCGCTTCCTCGCCGGTGGCGTGCCAGGAAATGTCGGATAGATGCACCAGCCCATCGATCCCGCCATCCAGGCCGATGAAGATGCCGAAATCGGTAATGGACTTGATCTTGCCGGAAACGCGGTCGCCCTTGGCATGGCCCTGATCGAAGTCTTCCCACGGATTCGCCAGGCACTGCTTCATGCCCAGCGAGATGCGGCGGCGATCCTCGTCGATGTCCAGCACCATGACCTCAACTTCGTCGCCCAGCGCCACCACTTTGTTCGGGTTGACGTTCTTGTTGGTCCAGTCCATTTCCGAGACGTGAACCAGGCCCTCAACGCCCTCCTCAATCTCGACGAAGCAGCCATAATCGGCAATATTGGTCACTTTTCCAAACACCCGGGTGCCGACCGGGTAGCGGCGCGCCAACGCGGTCCAGGGATCGTCGCCCAACTGCTTCAGGCCCAGCGACACGCGATTGCGCTCGCGGTCGAACTTCAACACCTTGACCTTGACCGCATCGCCGACGCCGACCACTTCCGAGGGATGCTTGACCCGCCGCCATGCCATGTCGGTAATGTGCAGCAGACCGTCAATGCCTCCCAGATCCAGGAACGCGCCGTAATCGGTGAGATTCTTGACTACGCCATCCACGATCTGGCCTTCCTGCAAATTCTGCAACAGCGCTTCGCGTTCGGCGCTGTATTCCTGCTCCACCACTGCCCGACGGGACACCACGACATTATTGCGCCGGCGGTCGAGCTTGATAACCTTGAATTCCTGCTCCTTCCCTTCCAGATAGGCGGCGTCGCGCACCGGGCGCACATCCACCAGCGAACCGGGCAGGAAGGCGCGGATTTCGCCGATATCCACGGTGAAACCACCTTTCACCTTGCCGCTGATCAGCCCCTTGATGATTTCCTCGCCTTCGAAGGCTTTTTCCAAGGCGGTCCAGACCCGGGCGCGCTTGGCCTTCTCGCGGGACAGCCGGGTTTCTCCAAACCCGTCTTCGAGCGCATCCAGGGCGACCTCGATCACATCGCCCACCTTCACTTCGAGAACGCCGTCCTCGCTGTAAAACTGTTCGATAGGGATCAGTCCTTCGGATTTCAGGCCGGCATTGACGACCACGGCGTCCGCCCGAACCTCTACCACCGTTCCCTGGACGATGGAACCAATCTGCATCTGCTTATCCAGCAGACTCTGTTCAAACAGTTCGGCAAAACTTTCAGTCATGGGTTATAGCTCAAAAGAACCGGCGGCAAGAAACCGCCACGGGTGGGTTGGGTGATCAAGTTCGGCGGCATCGTTCCGAACCGGCATGGGGTGACTGTATGTTCATTGCGCTGGGAGCGTCCAGTCCCAACGCTCGTCAACAGCTAAGCCTAGCATGGACGCCCCCGGCGTAAAGACCCTGTCTAACGCAGTTCCGGCAGCGTCAGTCGCTGCGCGGTCAACGCCAGCGCCCAAGCGCACACATCGGCGATCTTCAGGCGGGTGGTGTCCAGGATTTCCGCATCGGCG
Organism: Competibacteraceae bacterium UBA2788; assembly: GCA_002352185.1. Taxonomy (GTDB): domain Bacteria; phylum Pseudomonadota; class Gammaproteobacteria; order Competibacterales; family Competibacteraceae; genus Contendibacter. Next base: position 9,693 of record DEHY01000111.1, on the reverse strand, counting down.
GCGGGCCGGAGCGGAGCTATCGCCCGCTGGCTATCGCGGGCGTCACGCTCGGCAATTTCGCCAGCGAGACTTTTAAGATTAGCATCCAAACCCTGTTGACTCAACTGCTTATGCCGCCGCTGGGCGCGTTCTTCGGCGCTGGCGGTCAGAAATAATTTCAGTTCGGCATCCGGGAATACCATAGTGCCCATATCCCGACCGTCGGCGATGAGACCGGGGGCGCGGCGGAAATCCCGCTGCCGTTGCAGTAACGCGGCGCGCACCGCAGGCAGCGCGGCGACCCGGGAGGCGGCATTGCCGCACTGTTCGGTGCGCAGTTCAACGCCGACTTCGGTTCCATCCAGCGTGATGCGCAAGCCACCGTCGGCCCGGACGGTAAATTCCGCTTCCAGCCGCGTCGCCACCGCCGCAACCCGATCTTCGTCCTCCAGCGGCGCATTGCGGCGCAATGCCGCCAGCGCGGTCAACCGGTACAACGCTCCGCTGTCCAGCAGACGCCAGCCCAGCCGAACCGCCAGCCACTGGCAGAGTGTGCCCTTGCCCACTCCGCTGGGGCCGTCCACAGCGATGACGGGAGCCAAGGCGCTCATGCCCTTCCTTGTTCGGTTATGGTCAGGCCCGCATTCCGGGCGAGGGATACAAAACCGGGAAAGGACGTGTTGACATTGGCGCAGTCGTGAATCCGGGTCAGGCCACCGGCGCGCAGCCCGGCCATCGCGAAACTCATGGCGATCCGGTGATCGCCGTGACTCTCCACGGTTCCGCCGGTCAATGCGCCGCCCCGGATCACGATGCCGTCGGCGGTTGGCCGGGCCGCGATGCCCAGCGTGGTCAGACCATCGGCCATGACCTGAATCCGGTCGCTTTCCTTAACCCGCAATTCTTCGGCGCCGGTCAACACGGTTTCGCCGTCGGCGCAGGCGGCGGCGATGAACAGCGCCGGGAATTCGTCAATCGCCAGCGGCACCAGCGCTTCGGGAATCCGAATCCCGTGCAGCGGTGCATAACGCACCCGCAGATCGGCCACCGATTCGCCGCCCGCCCGTCGCGGATTCAACATCTCAATATTCGCGCCCATCAAGCGCAGGATGTCAATTGCTCCGGTGCGGGTCGGATTGACGCCGACATGCTCCAGAGTCAGGTCTGATCCCGGCGCAATGCTGGCTCCAACCAGGAAGAACGCCGCTGAGGAAATATCGGCGGGCACGTCAATCGTAGTTGCGGTCAACCGCCCGCCGCCGGTTACGGCAACCGTGCCCTCGCCTTCGCGCCGCAGCGCATAACCAAAACCTTCCAGCATCCGTTCGGTGTGATCGCGTGTCGGCGCGGGTTCGGTCACGCGGGTCTCGCCTTCGGCATACAGCCCCGCCAGCAGCAGACTGGATTTGACCTGGGCGCTGGCGACCGGCATCCGATAATCCATGCCGACCAGCCGCTGACCGCCGTGAATCCGCAGCGGCGCCGAACCCTTGTCGGTGGCTTCAATCCATGCGCCCATTTGCGTCAGCGGCTCCGTGACGCGCCGCATCGGGCGCCGGGTCAGCGAGGCATCGCCGGTGAGTACGGTATCGAAAGCCTGTCCGGCCAGAATCCCGCTCATCAGCCGCATCGAGGTGCCGGAATTGCCCATATCCAGCGGGCCAGTCGGCGCGCGCAATCCCTGCAAACCCACGCCATGCACCGTGACCCGACCCTGATCCGGCCCGTCAATATGCACCCCCATGGCGCGGAACGCCCGCAACGTGGCCAGGCAATCTTCGCCGTCCAGAAAGCCGGTGATCGTGGTCAAGCCTTCAGCCAGCGCTCCGAACATGATGGCGCGATGGGAAATGGATTTATCGCCGGGCACGCGCAAGCAGCCATGCAGGCTGCCGCCGGGTTCAACGATGAAATGGATATCGGTCATGGCGAAAATTCAATCGAGATAAAGGTTGTCGCGGGCGCGCTTGGCCCGCTGGAAGGCAGCGAGAATCGCGGCGCGGTCATCGCTGCGAATGGCCTCGGTCAACTGCGCCAGATCGGCGCTGAACAGCGTAAGCATTTCCAGCAATTGCTCGCGGTTGGCGACACAGATGTCGTGCCACATTTGCGGATCGCTGGAGGCAATGCGGGTGAAGTCGCGGAAACCGCCGGCAGCATAGCGGAACACTTCCGCCCGGTCGTCCAGTCGCGCCAGGGTATCCACCAGGGTGTAGGCCAAAACATGCGGTAGATGGCTGGTCGCCGCCAATACCGCATCATGATGACGCACTCCCATATCCACCACTTCCGCGCCGGTCAGTTCCCACATCCGCCGGATCAGGCGGTACGCAGTGACGGCAGTTTCCGCCAGCGGAGTCAGAATCACCCGCCGACGCTGAAACAGGGTGGCGAACGAGGCTTCCACGCCGCTTTTCTCGGTGCCGGCAATGGGATGGCCGGGGACGAAATGCGGCGGGATAGCGCCGTAAATCCGCTCGACATCGGCGACGACGCTGCCCTTGGCGCTGCCTACATCGGTCAGGACGCAGTCGGGGGCCAGGTGCGGGGCGATAGCGCGCAACACCGACGAAATCGCGCCCAACGGTGCCGCGACCACGACCACATCGGCATCAGCGACTGCGCGGCTAACGTCGGTATCGTAGCGGTCTACCACGCCCAGGCGCACCGCAGCGCGCAGATTATCTTCGCCCCGCCCCGCGCCGACGACCTCGCCCACCGCGCTTGCCTCCCGCAACGCACGCGCCAGCGAGCCGCCGATCAGGCCGACGCCGATGATGCACAAACGCCGAATCAAGGGTTGCGTCGCAGCCATGTTCAATCACTCCTTCAGCACATCGCCCAATGCCTCGATCAACCGGGCATTTTCCGCCTCGGTCCCGATGCTGATCCGCAGGTATTGCGGCAGGCCGTAATTATCCACCGGTCGGGCGATGACCCCTTGTTTTAGCAGCGCCAGGAACAGTTCACGCCCTGACCGACCGACATCAACACACAGGAAATTGCCCGCCGACGGCAGCCAGCTTAACCCGAATCGGCGGCAAGCCTCCTGCAACTGGTTCATGCCGGCGCGGTTGAGCGCCCTGCCTCGTTCCAGATGTTCGACATCGTCCAGCGCCGCCGTAGCCGCCGCCAGGGCCAGACTGTTGACATTGAACGGCTGGCGCACCCGATTGAGCAGATCCGCGACCGGCGGTTGTGAGACCGCGTAACCGACCCGCAATCCCGCCAGCCCGTAGGCCTTGGAGAAAGTGCGGGTCACGATCAGATTGGGAAAGCGGTCGAACCAGCGCAGGGTATCGGGACAGTCCGAGTCAGCCTCGACGTATTCAAAATAGGCTTCATCCACCACCACCAGCACCTGTTCCGGCACCGATTCCAGAAACGACTGTAATTCCAGGGTATGTAACCAAGTGCCGGTCGGATTGTTGGGATTGGCGATGAAGACGACACGGGTGCGATCAGTGATTAAGGCCTGCATCGCCGCCAAATCGTGGCCGTGCGGCATGGCATGGTCGGGAGGATTGGCCTTGGCGACGCGGGCCGTCGCGCCGACCGCCTGGGTGACAATGGGATAGACCGCGAAAGCGTGTTCAGAGAATACCGCTTCATGCGCCGAAGTCAGAAAGGCGCGCCCGACCAGTTCCAGCACGTCATTGGAACCGTTGCCCAGCGTCAGCGCCGTCATGGGCACGTTTAACCGGGATGAAAGCGCCGTTTTCAAGGCAAAGCCATTGCCGTCGGGATAACGGGCCATTTCGCTCAACGCCTCGCGCACCGCAGCCAGCGCCCTGGGGCTGGGGCCGAGCGGGTTCTCATTGGACGCCAGCTTGACAATATGGCTCAGGCCGTATTCACGGCGCAATTCGCTTTCCGGCTTGCCGGGCTGATAGGGTTGCAGGGTGCGAACACCGGGGGCAGCAAGGGATGAAAAATCGCAACTCATTGAGTGAAAACCTTTATTATTTTCCGGCAGTGATGAAATGGGCGAAGGGGCGTACACCCATTTTAGCGGAGATGCCGCCGTTTCCACAGGCAGACCTCGGATTTACGGGTACGCCGCCTGAGAGCCGGGCTATCCTTGAGAAGCGGTATATATAGAAACGCCTCTTCTATCCCTTCCGCTTACCGCATGGGTTCCCTTTTCGGAGTTTCACACATTATGGATGCGCTTTGGCTTGCGCTGGCTTTTCTGCTGGGTCTGCTGTTTCGCCATTTGGGATTGCCGCCACTGGTCGGCTATCTGGCGGCGGGGTTCATGCTTAATGCCTTCGGCCAGCAAGGCAGCGAACTGCTCGACCAGACCGCCCATGCCGGAGTGTTGCTGCTCCTGTTCAGCGTAGGTCTCAAGCTGCGCTTGAAAAGCCTGATCCGCCCGGAAGTCTGGGGCGGGGGATTGCTGCATCTGGCCATCAGCGGCGCCGTGCTGGGCCTGGGTCTATCGGCGGCACTTGGTCTGCCCGCCGGACAGGCCCTGTTGCTGGCGATCACCCTGGGATTTTCCAGCACGGTGCTGGCGGCCAAGGCGCTGGAAGAAAAGGTCGAACTGCGCGCTTTTCACGGTCGACTGGCTATCGGCATTCTGATTATTCAGGACTTGGCGGCGCTGGGGCTGATGGCGCTGGCCGGAGCGGGAGCGCCGTCACCCTGGGCCTTGCTGATCCTGGGATTGCCGCTGTTGCGACCGCTGGTGACAAAACTATTGGACTGGAGCGGCCACGACGAATTGCTGGTGCTGTATGGGCTGGCGCTGGCGCTGGTCATCGGTGGGCAAGGCTTCGAACATCTGGGATTGGGTTCGGAACTGGGCGCGCTGGTGCTGGGGGCGCTGCTGGCCGGTCATCCCCGGGCGGTGGAATTGTCCAAGGCGCTGTGGGCGCTCAAGGAAGTGTTGCTGGTCGGTTTTTTCCTGCAAATCGGCTTGCTGCATCAGCCGAGTCTGGCGGCCGTGGCCGGGGCGCTGCTGTTAACGCTGCTGTTGCCGCTCAAGGCCGCGTTGTTCTTCTTTATCCTGGTGTGGTTCCGGCTGCGCGCCCGCACTGCGTTTCTGACCGCGCTGGCCCTGACCAGTTATAGCGAATTCGCCCTGATCGCAGTGAAGCTCATGGTTAACAACGGGCAACTGGCCGCCGACTGGCTGGTGTTGCTGGCGATCACGGTGGCGCTGTCCTTCGTCGTCGCGGCTCCGCTCAATCGCTTCGCCCACGCCATCTACGAGCGGCTGGAAAATGGGCTGGCGCAATTCGAGCGCTCGGATCGACATCCCGACGAGCAGCCGGTGTCGCTGGGCAGCACCCAGATTCTCATTCTTGGCATGGGCCACGCCGGCGCCGCCGCCTACGATTTCCTCAAAAAACGCCAGCATCTTTCGACGCATCATCGGGTGCTGATGGTGTCGGGCATTGATTCCGATGTGGGCAAGGTTGAGCGGCATGTTCACGAAGGTCGGCGGGTGGTTTATGCCGACGCCGAGGATCCCGGTTTCTGGCACCGGCTGAAGCTGGACGGACTGCGGGCGGTGATTCTGGCGATGCCGGACCCGGAAGCGAAACACATTGCGACCCAGCAGTTGCGGCGGCACGGCTTTCAGGGGCTGATCGGCGCCATCAGCCACCATCCCGAAGAGGAAGCCGCATTGCGGGCGGCGGGCGCGGACATGACCTTCCTGGCGTTCAATGAAGTTGGCGTCGGCCTGGCCGAGCATGTCTGGGAGGCGCTGGACGACCGGTCGCATCCGGTCGGGAAGGCGGCGGTTTGACACCAATTCGCGCCGATGTGGTCTATTGCGGCACATTCATAATCCGCAACGAGGGACAACCATGAGCGACAACCGTGCTAAAACCGATGCCGAATGGCGGGCGCAACTAACCCCGGAGCAGTACCGGATTTGCCGCCAGAAGGGCACCGAACCGGCGTTCACCGGCGAGTATCACGATTGCCATGAGCCTGGGATTTATCGCTGCGTGTGCTGCGGCAAAGCTCTGTTCGAGTCCAAAACCAAGTTTGATTCCGGCAGCGGCTGGCCGAGTTTCTGGCAGCCGGTACGGGCCGAGAATGTCGCCACCGCCGATGATCGCGGCTGGTTGATGCGCCGCACTGAAGTGTTGTGCGCCGACTGCGGGGCGCATCTGGGCCATGTCTTCGATGATGGCCCGGAGCCGACCGGACTGCGCTATTGCATCAACTCGGCGTCGTTGAAACTGGATAAAAAGGTGGGGTTATAGGGCGCAGGTCGGGCAAAAGCGCAGCGTTGCCCAGCGGGCTCATTGGGTTGGTTACGCTTCGTGCTACACGCTGTCCCCTATTTTTATTGCCCGATTGTGGAACAAACCCGATGCTTGATGCACAGAGGTAAAACCCGTGGAGCAGATTGTCAATTTGCATATCGAGAAGTTGCCGGAAGGTGTGTATCTTGCCACCTCTGAAGAGGTACCCGGATTAGTCGCCCAAGGGCGTACCCTCGTCGAAACGCTGGAGATTGCCCGTGATGTGGCCAGGCGTTTGCTGGAGGCGCAAGCCGAGCGATACGGCCCTGTTCATCTCAAATCCACTGAAGATTCTTTTGACTACCCGCTGGTGATAAGCGGCTAATGGGAAAATTGGCCGGCTTTCGTTACCGCGAGATCGTCATGCGACTCAAGCGGTTGGGATTTGAGTTTGACCGTTAGGCCGCCGGTTCTCACGAAATTTGGTACAATTCTACGACCAACCGCTATACCACGATCCCCAATCATCCTGGGGATATGCCCGAAGGTACGCTCAGGGCCATTTTGAAACAGGCAGGGATCGAGATGGAAGAGTTTTTGAGGAAGAATTAAAACACCAGCACATAGCGGGGGGCCTTAATTCCGGTTGATGCGCCGCACCGAAGTGTTGTGCGCGGACTGCGGGGCGCATCTGGGCCATGTCTTCGATGATGGCCCGGAGCCAGCCGGACTGCGCTATTGCATCAACTCGGCGTCGTTGAAACTGGAGAAGGCAGAGCCGTAGATTATCGTCGGCTGGCCGTTGGGCTGTTCAGCACCGTGCTGCAAGCCGTCGGCAGCCGATCCGCCGACGGCGGTTCAGGTTTCCGGTACGGCTTGGGCGATAATGCCGCCTGGCGAATTTCCTCAACCCAGCGCGCGAGATCGGCATCGCAGCCGTCGCCGGGCGGGAACGGCTTCTGCGGCTGGCACTGCCCCGAATCCGCCGGACAGTTCAGCCGGATGTGAAAGTGAGCGTCGTGACCCCACCAGGGCCGCACCTTGTTCAACCATGAGCGGTCGGTTTCACTATCGCACAGCGCCTGCTTGATGATTGCATTCACGAAAATCCGCTCTACTTCCGGCGCTTGCGCCGCCCGCTTTAGCGCATCCCGATAGCGCGATGACCAGCGTGAATCGTTCAAGGCCCCCTCGGCAGCGCGAATCATGGAAGGCATCTCGATCTGCTCGGTGTCGGACCGTGACAGACTCTGATCACGGGGCTGTTGCAGAAACCAGATATCGGCATCCAACCCGCTTTGATGGCTGCGATGGCCGTTCGGCATCGGCCCGCCGCGCGGTTGCCCCAGATCGCCGATTAACAGCCGACTGCCCTGCGCCGCCGCTTGTCGCCCCAGCCGTTCCACCAGGCGGATCAATGCCGGATGACCGTAGTAACGATTGCGGCTGGCGCGCATGATTTGATAACCGTCGCCCGTCAGCGGCAACGCCATCGCTCCAGCGATGCAGCCGGCGGCGTAGGAACCGATGACCTGCGGCGGACCGGACAGCGGATAAGCAACCTCACTCCAGCCGTTGCCGGCCAGAACGGATGTCGAACCAAACAGCAGTAATAGAAACAGGGCCATCAAGCGAATGGACATAGCGCGCTTCTCTCAACAGTTAAACCATAATGGTTTCAATGGGCCTCTTGCCTATTTGGACACAGGCGGCGAGCTTGCGCGATTCGCCCTGATCCACGCAATAACATCAATCTATACAGGATGACATGGGCTTCTACGCTTTTCTCGCCATCGGCATCGGCGCCGCCACGGGCGCCTGGCTGCGCTGGGGATTGGGCATCTGGCTCAATCCCGTATTCCCAACCCTGCCGCTCGGAACTCTGGCCGCAAACCTGCTGGGCGGATTCCTGATGGGAATGTCCATGCAATTTCTTCTTGAACACGCGCTCCTTCCTCCAGAAATGCGCCTGGCCATCACCACCGGCTTTTTGGGCGGCCTCACCACTTTTTCCACCTTTTCGGCGGAAACCGTGACCTTGCTGCTGCGTGAGGAATGTCTCTGGGCGCTGGCTATCGTTCTGGCGCATGTCATCGGCTCGGTCAGCATGACTTTACTGGGGATTTCAGCCATGAAACTACTGACTATGGCGAGGACATCATGAAGGGAACCTGTCTGAAATTCTATGTCCACGAACACCGTCGGCATCATGGTGTTTTGCTGTATGAATGGCTGCTGGAACGCGCCAAAAAAATGGGCATCCACGGCGGATCGGCGTTTCGCGCCATCGCCGGATTTGGCCGGCACGGCGTTCTGCACGAAGATCATTTCTTTGAATTGGCGGGTAATCTGCCGGTGGAAGTCGTGTTCATGATTAGCGATGAAGAGGCCGCGCAACTCCTGACATTGATCGCACAGGAGAGGATTCACGTCTTTTATGTCAGGATGCCGGCTGAATACGGCGTCATCAACGGACAACCGATTTGTTGAAATCCATCTTCGCCTTACCCGCCACCGTCTGGCTGCTGGGACTGGTCAGCCTGATGAATGATTCAGCCAGCGAACTGCTGTATCCCCTGGTGCCGCTATATCTGGCTTCGGTGCTGATGGCCGGCCCCAAAACGCTGGGAATCATTGAAGGGATCGCCGAAGCGACCAGCAGCCTGCTCAAGCTGTTCGCCGGGGTGCTGGCCGATAAAACCGCTTCGACCAAGCCCTGGGTAGTCGGCGGTTACAGCCTCGCCGCGATAGCTCGTCCACTCATGGCTTTTGCCGCTTCCTGGCCGATCCTGCTGGCGCTGCGCTTCGCCGACCGGGTGGGTAAAGGCTTGCGCACCTCGCCACGCGATGCCCTGCTGGCGTCAGCCGTGGAACCCACGCAACGCGGTCTGGCGTTCGGCCTGCACCGGGCGATGGATAATGCCGGCGCGGTGATCGGACCGCTGGCGGCAACCGCGCTGCTGGCGCTTAATCTGCCGCTGCGCGACATTTTTCTATGGGCTGCCGTACCGGGAGCTATCGCCATCGCGCTCGCCCTGTCCATCCGGGAACCGTCCCGCGTCGAACCCGTGACGCACGCTCCGTTCAGTTGGACGCTCCAAGGCTTCCCAACCGCCTTCAAACGCTATCTGCTGGTGCTGGCGCTGTTTACCTTGGGCAACTCGTCCAACATGTTCCTACTGCTGCGCGCCAAGGAACTGGGTGTGCCCGATGTCCAGATTCCACTCCTGTGGGCGATGGTCTCGACCGTGGCGATGCTGTTCTCCACACCGCTGTCGGCTCTGTCCGACCGCCTGGGCCGACAACGGCTGATTCTTTCCGGCTGGGCCATCTACGGGATGTTCTATCTGATGCTGGGCCTGAATGGCGGACAGACCTGGCTGTTGTGGCCGCTGTTTGCCGGTTATGGCCTGTTTATGGCAGCCACCGAGGGCGCGGAAAAAGCGCTGGTCGCAGATTTAGCGCCTGCTGCGTTGCTGGGCACCGCTTACGGCTGGTTCAACCTGAC
>DEHY01000085.1 GCA_002352185.1 Competibacteraceae bacterium UBA2788 | reverse complement strand
AACGTTGAAACATCGCGCACGAGCGCCTCCGCAAGCCGAAGGGGGCCGTTCAGTTCGCCCCCGGATATTCTGTGTTTTGAGTCGTAGATTTTGAAGTATACCCGGCGTGGCAGCCGGATTCATCTTGCCCCACGCGGAGAGGTTTCACGTGGAACCAGGGACGTGAGGTTTCACGTGAAACATAACCTTGGATAAACTCATATAGCATGGGCATCCTGCCCAATTTAAAGGTCTGAATCATTCCACCGGGAGGGTGAGCCGATGCGTTGTCCCGACTGCAAGCATAGCCAGAAATACCGCGACGGCACGCGCTGCGGCAAGTGCGGTTATCAATTTATCTTCAGGAAAAAGGACGACCGGATCAGCGATTCCAGCTTGCGACTGATTATTCAGCGGCTGTCGGATGAGGGTCAATACGCTTTCACCGCAACCCAGCTGGCTTTGGAAATCTGCCGTTTCTGGCGCGGGCAGCGCCAACTGATCGGCGGCATCATCTTCGCTGCGGTCATCGCGCTGGTATTGTTCCTCATAGCCGGGCACTGGAAAATCAGCCTTATTGCACTCATTATCGGGTTGCTCGTCGTCATTGGGATTGTCCGGCGGCGAAAAACCGCGTTACCTTTTCATAAGGCCCGTGCGCTGATTGACCGCTATCATCAGGCCCACCCGATTGCCGGACTCGCGGACGGCGCCGCTTTCCGGCAGCAAACCGCAGCGGTTGATCTTCAGGATTTGCACTATGCGCCAGAACGGATTCTGGTGGTGGAGCGTGATGAATTGGTGGATTTGCTGATTCGCAACCGCTTCCACCTCACTACAAAAACGGCGGTGGTCAGTCGCTCCGGCTACCCGGAATGGGTGGTTAGCGCTTGTCAGAACTTTCTGCGCCACCATCCCGACACTCCGGTGCAACTGCTGCACGATGCATCGCTGCGAGGATTTAATTTGAGCGCGCAACTGACGGCGGATCCACGCTGGCCGCTGGCCCCGCATGGTCTGATCGATCTGGGACTGTCCAGAGCCGCACTCAATAACACTACCCGGTTGCCCTGGCTGCCGGTTAACGATCAGGTTAAAGGAGGCGTCCTGAGCGCCCAGCACACCAAAATGCTCAGCGCCGGCCATCGCATTCCGGTGGATTGCATGGGGCCGAAATCGCTGTTGAATCTGTTGAGTGCGACGGTGATCAGCGGGACGCTGATCCTGGCGGCTGCGGACGCTTTGGGCGAGATTGGCGTCGAAGTGGACTATGGCTGAATACACGACAAGAGGCGGGTAGCGCACTATGGCCTGTCTGTTTGGTTATTGCGGGCCACCGGCGGACGGCCTGCTGGCGCGCATGGCGGCATTGCTGGCGCAGCGCTGTCCGCTGGGCTGGGANNGTCGCGGCCTGGAATCAACCCTCCCAACTGGCCCGGCACGGCCAAAATAGGCTCGGTTACGGCGGCGTCCTGTTTAACGCCGAGGCGCTGACTGAACATGGCGATCCCGGAATGAACACCGCTGACCGGCTGTTGTCCAGCTTGGGCCAACAAGCTGCCGAGGCGGGTCTGGAACGATTAACCGGCGCATTCGTACTGGCTTTGAGCCGCGACGATGCGTTCTATCTGTTGCGCGATCCCGCTGGCGTCAAAGTCCTGTACTGGACCGTGCATCAAGGCCGGTTGCTGTTNNGAGGAATTGCAACCGGGATCGATTCTGCGCTTTCACCAGGGTCAGGCGCGAGTGCGGCGGCATTTTTGCTTTGAAGCATTGGAGGCGGAACCGCCACGCCCGCCGGAAGAATATCCCGCCCTGGTGCGCACGGCCCTGGAGCAATCGGTAGCTGAATGCCTGGCGGTCAATCCCAGCCAGGCTCCGGTGGTCTTTCTGTCGGGCGGCATTGATTCCAGCGCGGTTCTGGCTGTCGCCGCACGCCAGTTGCCGGAAGCGCGGATTCCAACCTTTTCGGTGCATTTCGGCGCGGAATACGTCCGGGAGAATGATTTCGTGCAGTTGATGGTGGATCGTTACCGCACCGATCATCACTGGCTGGAAATTCGCCCCGCCGGTTTTCTCGAACAACTGCGTGAGATTATCTGGCGGCTGGATGATCCCATCGGCGATCCGGTGACTGTGCCCAATTACCTGCTGGCGCAGGCGGCGGCCCAAGTCGCCGACGTAGTTCTGAACGGCGAGGGCGGCGATCCCTGCTTCGGCGGTCCTAAGAATCTGCCGATGCTGCTGGCCCGGCTTTACGGCCCGCTGCCGGGCGATTCGCCTGTCGGCTGGCTGGAGCGCAATTATCTGTGCGCGTTCCAGCGCGGTTATCAAGACCTCGGCGCATTGCTCGATCCGGCGCTGCTGCGAGAAGCCGGTGGCGATGCCGCTCTGATCGGCTTGCTGGAGCCGTTTTTCCAGGCTTCGCCGCCACGGGATTTCGTCAACAAGCTGATGAGCATGAATATCCGGCTCAAGGGCGCCAACCTGATTCTGGTCAAAGTGGAGAAAATGACTTCGGCGCATGGCGTGCTGGCGCTGCCGCCGCTGTTCTCCCGGCGCATCATCGAAACCAGCATGAGTTGTCCGCCAAGCCTGAAGCTGGAAGGCGCGGTGGAAAAAAGCGTTCTTAAAAAGGCGATGCGGGATTGGGTGCCGGAAGCGATTATCGCTCGGCCTAAAGTCGGAATGATGGTGCCGGTGCGGTTCTGGTTTCAGGGCGACATGCGCCGCTACGGGGAAAAGCTGCTTGCTCGCAGGCACTTGCAACGCATCGGGCTGTTCAACCCGGATTACGTCAAACGCCTGCTGAATTACCGGATGGAGGGCGTGCCCGGTCTGCGGCACGGCCTGAAACTGTGGATGCTGATCACCTTCCTGCTGTGGCATGAACAAATGGTGGAAGCGCCGCTGCCGGTTCAGCCTGCGCCGCCGCTGCGCAGCGATTCGGAATGCGGGCCGGGCTAATGCGGGGCAATCACCGTCCGGTTAATCATGGGATGGTCATCGTCGCGAGGGCCAAAATCGCTGTCAGGGTGCCAGGCGACCACATCGAGCGCTTCATCGCGGGTAAAAAACGAATGCAAACCGCCGGTTGGAATGTACCAGCCCATGCCCGGACGCAACGGATGAACTCCGTCCGGGGTGCGGCATTCGCCGACGCCGCGCAGGATGACTCCAATCCGCGCCGAAGGATGGGTATGAGGCGTCTGGTCGGTGTGCGGCGGGATGTGCAGATGATTCAGACAGGGATCGCCCAGGCGCGGCGGGCAGATCAGCAGAGTGTCGCTACAGCCGTCGATGTAGCGCAAACGCCCGGCAGGTTCCAATGGGCCGCCAATCTGGCGCAGCCCCCGATAGCCGGGCACGGTGATGGCCAGGCCCCGGCCACCGCGCACCATACCGCCGTCGGGCAGCGCGAAAAACATGCCTGCGCCCAATTCAAACGGGCCGGTTTCGGCGTCGCGCAATTCGGTTTGCCCCATCGTGACCATGCCATAAGCGGTCGCGCCGAACGGCAACGCCAGGGATTTCGTTGCCCAGCCCCAAACCTGGAGGGTTCCCAAATCCAGCAGCAACCCGGGATCAATCGTCAATGGAATGAAGTTCATATTCGGTTTTCCCCTGAACGCCCTGCTAAAAGGCCGACTCCGGCAACAGTTCATCGCGGGCGAAGCGCACCAGCGCTCCGATGCGCTGCATTTCCAGCGAGGTCATTTCAAACAGCCCAATCGTTTCGCCAGGCTCCGGCGAGTTCGCGTCGAGCTTGACGCCAAGCCGGTTAAGCCGCAGCGACAACGGACGGATCTGCAAATACGTCTCCGGCTGGCTCAGCACCTGCCGCACCTGTTCCAGATAGTCATCCAGCGTGCCCAACTGCTTGCGGGCGGCGGCTAAATCCTGTTCGGTCTGCGTCAGTCGCTGATCCAGCGCCGCCTGTCGGGTCGCATCGGCATCGGCGCTCAACAGCATCGGTTGCAAGCCCCGCGCATGTCCGCGCAACGCCCGCAACTGCGCTTGCAACTGTCGCCGCTGTTCTTCCAGATCACTGCGTCCGGCGCGCAATTCGTTGATGCGCTCCAGGGCGCGGGTTGCCAGAAAAATCAATGTTCGCTGCCGCAATTCCCGGCGCAATCCGGTTTCGCTGGCGGTGGGGAAGAACAGTTGATGATGCGAGAAACTGACTACGGTTTGTGGAATTTCGCGCACCAGCATATCGCCTTGCAACGCCATCCCGAAGGTTGCGGTTTCACGCTTGACCATCAGCATCAGGGCAAAGCACTCTGCGGGATCGCCGTCCTTGAAAAAGGCTTGAATGGATGGATCGAGGCTCAGCGCAGAGCGCAGGTCGCCCGCAGTGGCGAAAAAAGCGTTGACCCGTGGATCGGCAGCCCAGGTGCGGCGGCTGAGCGTCAATGCTGGCGGCAGGCGCCGCAAGATACCCTCGCTGTGGCGCAACGCGATTTCGACTGCATCCAGCAACTTTTCCGTATAGTTGCCGACCAGCCGAATCCGTGGCTCGCTGGCGTCCACCACCTGCTCGATGGCCTCCCGCATCAGCGCCAGCCGTTCCTGGTTGAAGCGGTGTTCGGCCAGATGATGCTGGGCAAAGGCGGCAATGCCGCCGAGCATCTCATGCAGGAAACCTTGACCGTTGCTCACAGGCTATGTCCGCGCCGGTTCAGCATAATCCGGCCAGCCGCTGGTGCAGGGGACTGGAGCGGGGAAAGTGGGCGCGGAGAAAGTCCATCTGATCGGCCAGCACCCGCCGGCCCTGCAAGTAGACGTATTCGGCGTGATTAGGCGTGAATGGAATCGCCAGCAATTGCATACCCGCCTGCTCCGGGGTTCTGCCGCCCTTGCCGTGGTTGCAGGACTTGCAGGCCGTGACCACGTTGTTCCAGCGATCATGCCCGCCCTGCACGATGGGCTTGACATGATCGCGAGACAAATCCCGCGCCGGAAAGGTTTCTCCGCAATACAGGCAGGTATGACAATCGCGCCGGAACAGCGCGGTGTTTGACAGGGGAGGCACATAATCGCGGTGGGCGCGCATTTGGGCGTAGGCGCCGCCTTGGGTGGCAATGATGGAGTTGACCGCAATCACGCTGCGCTGACCGCTGCGGGCGTTAATTCCGCCATGCACCGTATACAGAATTATGCCGCAATTATAGGCCACCTGTCCGGTGTAATACAGCCGCACCGCCTGCTGGTAATCAACCCACTCCAGTGGCATTCCCGTGACATCGGTGTGCAGAACCTGCTGCTCCAGTCCATGCTCCAGTCCGTACATAGTCCACCTGTTACCTTTCCTAAAGATGCGTTCCAGGATCGCATGTCAATATGACCTCACATTGACACTCCGTTAGACGCAAAAGTGGAAGGTAGTTTGCAGAGGCGCCTGGAAGGTGTCGAGGGGATTTTGGCTGCTTGAGTCTTTGTGATACGCAAAGTCTAGGCTATATTCTAAAGGCTTTCGCCCGCCTTCATCGGCGCGTGCGGATTGAAACTAAAAGTATCGTGCGTTTCCCGCCGACGGCGCGGATGCCTAGCAACACTCAGCATCACTGAGAAGGCTGCAAAAAAGCCTTTTTTCGTGCCAGTTTCCGGGCGGGCGGGCGTCCGGTAAGAACAACCCTCAGGAGAACAACATCATGCCTGTTCGTATGGCCGTCCCGAAAGAACTCGTTTCGGGAGAACGGCGGGTCGCCTTGGATCCGACGATGGCCGAGCGTTTCGCCAAGCTCGGCGCAGAAATACTGATCGAGAAAAGCGCGGGACTGAGCGCCTTTTTCGCCGATGACAGCTACACCAAGAGCAGCCGACTGGTGGATAGCGCTGCGGCGCTGTACGCCGAGGCTGACGTGGTGCTCAAGGTGCAGCCACCGAGCCTGGAAGAAGTGGAGTTGCTCAAGGACGGCGCCATCCTGCTCGGCATTTTGCAGCCGCATCGCAACCCGGAGCTGGTCAAGCGCCTGCTGGCCAAGAACATCACCAGCTTCGCCATGGAACTGATCCCGCGCATTTCCCGCGCCCAGTCCATGGACGTGCTGTCGTCACAGGCGGCAGTGGCCGGTTACAAGGTCGCGCTGCTGGCGGCGAATCTGTGCAGCGGCTTCTTTCCGATGTTGACCACCGCCGCCGGCACCATTCGTCCGTCCAAAGCGGTCATCGTCGGCGCGGGCGTCGCCGGGTTGCAGGCGATTGCAACCTGCCGCCGACTGGGCGCGATGGTGGAAGCCTATGACATCCGCCCGGCGGCGCGGCAGGAAATCGAGTCGCTCGGCGCCAAGATGATTGACACCGGCGTCAGCGCGGCTGGCGAGGGCGGTTATGCCCGCGAGCTGACCGCCGAGGAGAAGCAGAAGCAGGCGGACGTTCTGGCCAAGCATGTTGCGGCGGCGAATGCGGTCATCACCACCGCCGCGATTCCAGGCCGGGATGCGCCGAAGATCATTACGACTGCGATGGTTGCCGCCATGAAGCGCGGCGCGGTCATCGTGGACCTGGCGGCGGAATCCGGCGGCAACTGCGAACTGACCCGTCCCGGCGAGACGTATGAACACAACGGTGTGATCATCGCTGGCCCGCTCAATATTCCCAGCAGCTTCCCGGTGCCGGCCAGCGAAATGTACGCCAAAAACCTGTACAACTTCCTGTCGCCGATGCTCAAGGATGGCGCTCTGAATCTGGACTGGGATGACGAAGTGATCGCCAAGAGCGCGCTGACCCGTGATGGAAAAATCTGTCACGAGCCGACCCGTAAATTGCTCGCGCAATAATCGCCTGGAGAACCGTTATGGAAGCAGTGGTCTCGTTCTTCGCCCCTATTTACATCCTGATGCTGGCCGGTATTCTCGGCTACGAAATCATCAGCCGGGTGCCGGTTATCCTGCATACCCCGCTGATGTCCGGCACCAATTTCGTCCACGGCATCGTGCTGGTCGGCGCGATGGTGGCGCTGGGCCAAGCCAACACCCCGCTGGAGCAGTTCATCGGTTTCCTTGGCGTGCTGCTGGGCGCAGGTAATGCGGTGGGCGGCTATTTCGTCACCGAGCGGATGCTGGAAATGTTCAAGAGCAGCAAGGGCCAGGAGAAGTAAGCCATGGGTTATCTGATTGAAACGATCTATTTCCTGACGGCTGCGCTGTTCATCCTCGGCCTCAAGCGCATGTCGCATCCGACCACCGCCCGCAGCGGCATCATCTGGGCGGGCGGCGGCATGGTGCTGGCGACGGTGGTGAGTTTCGCTCACCCGCAAATCACCGCTCATGCCAGCGTCGTCAACTATGTGCTGATGCTGATCGCCATCGCGATTGGCGGAGGCATTGCGTGGTGGGGCGCCAAGATAGTGGCGATGACCGCCATGCCGCAAATGATCGCCATTTACAACGGCATGGGCGGCGGCGCGGCGGCGGCGATTGCAGCCGTGGAACTGCTCAAGGATCATGGCGCGCACCCACTGCCGGTGAGCATTCTGCTTATGGCGGTGGCGGGCGCCGTGATCGGCGCGGTATCGTTCTCCGGCTCGGTGGTCGCATTCGGCAAGTTGCAGGAGCTTAAATTCTTCAAGGATGACGCTAAATTCCGCTTCCCCGGCCAGCAAAAAGTCAATGCGGCAATCTTTGCCGGCGCAGTGTTGCTGGGCTTGATCATCGCCCTGAGCCACAGCGCCAGCGGGCCGTTGATCTCGCTGTTCTTTGTGCTGGCGCTGGCCTTCGGCGCGATGATGGCGTTGCCCATCGGCGGCGCGGACATGCCGGTGGTGATTTCGCTGTTCAACGCCTTCACCGGCCTGGCGGTTGCCCTAGAGGGCTTTGTACTCGGCAATTCGGCGATGATCATCGCCGGCATCATCGTCGGCTCGTCGGGTACGCTGCTGACCCTGATGATGGCCAAGGCGATGAACCGCTCGGTGTCGAATGTGCTGTTCAGCAACTGGGCGGCGCTGGGGTCCGGCGAAGCGCAGGCAGTGACCGGCAGCCTCAAGCCGATGGAGCCGCCGGATGCCGCCATTCAGATGGCCTATGCCTCCAAGGTCATCATCGTGCCCGGCTACGGCATGGCGGTGGCGCAGGCGCAGCACAAGATCTGGGAAATGAGCAAGCTGCTGATCGAGCGGGGCGCAACCGTCAAGTTCGCCATTCACCCGGTCGCTGGCCGGATGCCCGGTCACATGAACGTGCTGCTGGCCGAAGCGGGCGTGCCTTATGACTACATCGCCGATATTGACGAGATCAACGAGGAGTTCGCGACTGCGGACGTCGCGCTGGTCATCGGCGCCAATGACGTGGTCAACCCGGCGGCGCGCAACGACAAGTCCAGCCCGATCTACGGCATGCCGATCCTGAATGTGGATTACGCCAAGAATGTGCAGGTGATCAAGCGCGGCAAGGGCGTCGGTTTCGCCGGTATCGAGAATGCGCTGTTCTTCGCTGATAACACCCGCATGGTCTACGGTGATGCGCAGAAGGTGGTGGCTGCGCTAATCCAGGGCATCAAGGATCTCGGCTAGTTGCTTTGATTGCGGCATCGCAGCAATAGTACGGCGGCCTTCGGGCCGCCTTTTTTATTTGGCATTGAAAATGCTTCACTCCAATGAGCGCAATGGCGCGGGCCAGTCTGAACGCCCGGTTCAGGCTGGGAATCGGAAATTGGCCTGGAGTGAAATCATCATGTCATTATTCATCGCAGCCGAAAAATCATTAGTGTGGGATCAGCAACAAACCCGGATGGTGCAAAAAATCCGGGTAGCGGTCAGCCTGGTGGGTAATCAGGGCAGCGTCTACGGCGAAGCGGGGCCGCTGTATGTAGAAACCGCGCAGGAAATCTTTGAGGCGTCCCAGTTGTTGCGTGCGCGACTGATCCAGTCGCTGTCCAGGGTGCGGTAAGCGCAGCGCGGCCCGCCATGATCCGCTGTTTTCCGCCCCGGTTTTCTGGCGTTAACCGATTATTGCTCTCATCAACCGGCGCAACCTGAGCTGCTCAGGTTGCCGCTCTCACCGTTTTGCCGCTCTCTGCAATCTCCATCGGTTCCATCGCAGCGCCAACTCAGCGAAGGTGCGAATGGCTGCGAATTCATCCCGTTTATTCAACAGGGAACGCAGTAAAATAACAGTCACCGTGCATGTTTTCCTTGCTGGAGGCTTGCCATGATCACACTCGATCTGCCTGGTTTTGTAACCACCTTTTTGGCGATGATGGCGGCGTTGTTTGTCTTTGCCGTCGGCGTCGGCGT
The DNA here is from genome assembly GCA_002352185.1 of Competibacteraceae bacterium UBA2788. Classification (GTDB taxonomy): domain Bacteria; phylum Pseudomonadota; class Gammaproteobacteria; order Competibacterales; family Competibacteraceae; genus Contendibacter. Next base: position 1,437 of record DEHY01000085.1, on the reverse strand, counting down.
CTTGCTGATCGCCATTCTCTACTTCATCGATATCACTCAGACCCAACACGCCATTCGCCGCAATTTTCCGGTCATCGGGCGATTGCGTTACCGGATGGAACATCTCGGCGTGTTTTTTCGCCAGTATTTCTATGCCATGGACCGGGAAGAGATGCCGTTCAACCGGGCGCAACGCGCCTGGGTCTATCGAGCGGCGAAGAATCTGGATAATACCCAGCCCTTCGGCTCTACCCGCGATTTGCGCCCGCCGGGAACGCTGCTGTTCGCCAATGCTGCGTTTCCTGCGCTGGAAACGGCGACTAAGACGATTCCACCGCTCGTCATCGGCCCGGAGTGCGCCCAGCCCTATGCTGCGGGCAGTTTCTTCAACATCTCGGCGATGAGCTACGGCGCGATCTCCAGGCCTGCGGTGCTGGCGCTATCGAATGGGGCGCGGCTGGCCGGTTGCTGGATGAACACCGGCGAGGGTGGCCTGTCGCCGTATCATCTGGCCGGCGGCGCTGACCTGATCTTTCAAATCGGCACGGCGAAATACGGCGTATGCGATGGACAGGGCGGCCTGGATGAAGCCCGCTTGCGCGAAGTGGCGGCGCATCCCCAGGTCAAGCTGTTTGAAATCAAGCTCAGTCAGGGCGCGAAACCGGGCAAGGGCGGCATTCTGCCGGCGGCCAAGGTCACGCCGGAAATTGCCGCCATTCGCGGCATCCCCGTCGGCCAGGATTCCCGCAGCCCGAATCGGCATCCCGAAATCGCCGACGCGGCGGCGCTGCTGGACTTCATCGTCCGGGTGAGAACCCTCACCGGCAAACCTGTCGGCTTCAAGCTGGTGATCGGCGATCCGCGCTGGCTCGATGCTTTATGCCGGGAAGTCGTCCGCCAGGGTTTGGCCCGCGCCCCCGATTTCATCACGGTGGACAGCGCCGACGGCGGCACCGGCGCGGCGCCCATGAGCCTGCTGGATTATGTCGGCCTGCCGTTGCAGGAAAGTCTGCCGCTGGTGGTGGACAAACTGGTCGAATACGGCTTGCGCGAGCGGATTCGGGTGATCGCTTCCGGCAAACTGATCAATCCCGGCGAAGTGGCCTGGGCGCTGTGCGTGGGGGCTGATTTTGTCAATTCAGCGCGAGGTTTTCTATTTGCGCTCGGCTGTGTGCAATCCATGCAGTGCGACAAAAATACCTGTCCGGCGGGGATCACCACCCACAATCCCCGTCTGCAACGGGGTCTGGACCCGGAAGACAAGGCGCAACGGGTGCGGCATTACGTGGAGAATATGCGGCATGAAGTGGAAATTATCGCTCATGCCTGTGGCGCAACGGCCCCCCGGCAACTGCGGCGCGAGCATTGCCGGATCGTAGTCGGTCCTGGGCGCTCGGTTCCGCTGAGCGAGCTTTATCGCCGGGATGCCGCCTTGGCGGATCCAGTTTCATAGCCACC
>DEHY01000024.1 GCA_002352185.1 Competibacteraceae bacterium UBA2788 | reverse complement strand
CAGGGCGCGATGATCGTGGTCTCACACGACCGGCACCTGCTGCGCACCACCACCGATGAATTTCTGCTGGTCGCAGAAGGTCGGGTGCAACCGTTTAATGGCGATCTCGATGATTACCGCGACTGGCTGAACGAGCGGCAACGAACCCTCAGCCGCGATGCTGCGTCGTGCGCCACCGGCAATGGCAGCGGCAGCGCCAATGATCGCCGCGAGCAAAAACGACAGGAGGCGGAACGTCGCCAGCAGCTTGCAGCGAAACGCAAACCGCTGGAGCAGCAAATCAGGAAGCTGGAGCAACGATTGGAAAAGCTGCACACCGAGCAGACCCGGTTGCAGAGTGAACTGGCGGAACCGGCGCTGTACGAGGACGCCAACAAAAATCGGCTCAAGGAATTGCTGCTGCGCAAGGCGCAAGTGGATAAAGAACTGGCGGAAATCGAGGGTGAGTGGATGGAAGTGCAGGAAGCGCTGGAAATGCTGCTAACAAACGAAAGCATGTCATGAACCCCGCACTGACCGAACGACTGTTCGCCGAATTTCCCCAACTGTTTCGCGGTCGCCATCTGCCGATCACCCAGAATCTGATGGGCTTCGGTTTCGAGTGCGACGATGGCTGGTCTACCTTGATCCGCCAACTGGCCGCCGACATCACCGCCCATGCAATACCGGCTGGGCTGGACCCGCTGGCGGTGCAGGTCAAGCAGGAACTCGGCGCGCTGCGCTTCAGCGTGGATCAGGCTGACGCCTACATTCATGCGCTGTGCGCAGCGGCGGAACAACAGTCCAGCGTCATTTGCGAGCAATGCGGCGCGCCGGGGCAACTGCGCTATCACCGCCGCCAACTGCGAGTCTGCTGCGATGAACATGCTCCGCCCGGCAGTCGGGTTGCCGTTCAGCAGCCACCCTCATGCCCGATACCGCTTGAAACCGCCGCATCGGCTATGCTTGACGTTAATCCCGCCCCCCACCGACCGCGCCGCATGGACTGGAACCGCCTGCTTTCCCGCGCCCGTCTGGGCGTATCCCGCCAGCCGCCCGACAGCGAAGCGCGCACCGATTTTCAGCGCGATTTCGACCGCATCGTGTTTTCCTCGGCGTTCCGGCGGTTACAGGATAAAACCCAGGTTTTCCCGCTCTCGCAGAGCGATTACGTCCGCACCCGCCTGACCCACAGCCTGGAAGTGTCCAGCGTCGGGCGCTCGCTGGGGACGATGGTCGGCGACAGCGTGATCCGCCGTCATGGCCTGCACGGAGTCTACCCGCAGGATTTTGGCGCGGTGGTCGCCGCCGCCTGTCTGGCGCACGACATCGGCAATCCGCCGTTCGGCCACGCTGGCGAAGACGCTATCCGGCTGTGGTTCACCGCCTCCGCGACCGGGCGTGCGGTGCTGGAAGCGCTAACCGAAGCGCAACGGCAGGATTTCCTGCGCTTCGAGGGCAACGCCCAGGGTTTTCGCATCATCACCCGGCTGCAAAGTCCCGATAATCCCGGCGGGATGCAACTGACCTGCGCCACACTGGGCGCTTTCACCAAATACCCCCGCGCCTCGGCGCTGCCGACCGATCCGCCGCCCGGCATCGCCTTCAAAAAATTCGGCTTCTACCAGGATGATCAGGGCTTGTTCGCCGAGGTTGCCGGGTCACTGGAATTGGAATCGGTAGCACCGGGCGCCTGGAGTCGGCATCCGCTCGCCTGGCTGGTCGAAGCCGCCGATGACATCTGCTACCGGATCATCGACGTGGAAGACGCCTTTCGGCTCCAGCAGTTACGCTATGAAGAAGTTCGCGATCTGCTGTTGCCGCTGACCGGCGCCGCAGACCGCGCTCAGCGCAAGCTGGCCTACGTCACCCGGCCCAAGGAGCGCATCGAATACCTGCGCGCCAAAGCGATTGGCGCCATCATCGAGCAGGTGCATCAGTGCTTCATGGAAAGCGAGGAGATGATTTTGGCGGGCGGATTGACCGAGGAACTGCTGGATATGATCCCCGCCGCCGGGGCGATGCGCGCCCTCAAGGATTGTGGCGAGTCTCAGGTCTACGTGTCCCGACCGGTGGTGGAAGTGGAAGCCGCCGGTTTCGAGGTGCTGGGCGGGCTGTTGGAAGCATTCGTCACCACGGTCAACGATATAGCCGCCAATGGTTCGTCTGCTTCGCCCAAGAGCCGGATGCTGATTCATCTGATCCCGGAACAGTTCGCAGGATCGGGCCGCCAGCCTGTCGCCGATATCTATCGCCGGGTGCTGGCCATCACCGATTTCGTCTCCGGCATGACCGATTCCTACGCAGTAACACTGTTCAAGAAACTCACCGGAATTTCCCTGCCGACCGGCTGATTTCACTCATGGTCACGGATGAGCGGCACAAACACGACGGGCAACACGCTGCGGTCATGCACCACGCCATTTTCGTCCTTGTGCAGCAGACGCAGATCCTGGGTCCGCTGCGGCAGGCCGACGGGAATAACCAGTCGCCCGCCCGGCTTCAGTTGCCGCACCAGCGCGGGTGGCGTCTCATCCGCCGCCGCCGTCACCATGATCCCATCAAAGGGCGCATGTTCCTCCCAGCCCTGAGCGCCATCATCAGCACGGATTTCGACATTAATAAAACCGAGTTCCTCCAGGCGACGGGCGGCGGCTGTAGCCAATGCAGGAATCCGCTCGACGGAATACACCTGTCGCGCCAACCGGGCCAGCACCGCCGTCTGATAGCCTGACCCGGTGCCGATCTCCAGCACCACTGCGTCCGGCCTGAGGTCCAACAATTCCGTCATCAGCGCAACGATGAACGGCTGGGATATGGTTTGACCGCGCCCGATGGGCAGCGGCCTATCCGCATAAGCCCATTCCAACAAATCCGGCGGCACAAAACGATGCCGGGGAACCGCCGCCAGCGCTTCCAGAACCCGTGCGCTGAGGGTATGGCAGCCGGTGCGATCACCCGTTTCGCGGGTCTCGGCAACCACCTGTTCCAGCAGATGCCGCAGCGCACGCTCAGAGTCATTGGCCGCATCGTGGTTCAAGCGATTCCTCCACCCGTTTCGCCCGCCCGCGCTGGATCGCACTCTCCGGCATCAGAATCCGGGCCACCAGATCACCCGCCTGTAACAGCGGTTGTCGGCGCAGGCTGGCCAGCAGCCCCGCCACGGGCGCCACAACCCGCGCCCGCTCGCCGCCGGTGAAGCCATCATAAACCCGGCCCAAATCCTCGCCCGCCTTTACCCAGCGACCGACTTCCTGACGCGAGGAGAAAATACCCGACTGTTCCGCCAGCACCACGAACGTCTGTCGCAAACCGAAGTAACGCAAGTTTTCCTCGTCATCGGCCAGACGCAGTCCGCTGACGATCCCGGTCCGATCCAGAAACGCCACCAGGGCGCGGAACAGGGTTTCGCAGTGCGCCGTTTGTAAACTGCCGGTCTGCCCGGCATGAATCGCGAAATTCTCGCCGCTGTGCAGCCGCCAAATCCGCATTAAACCGGGCGTATCCGTCGGTTCCAACGGTCGTTCGATCACCGCCGGCAGCCCAAACAGACACGCGCTGGCTCGTTCATCATCATTAGGCGCGTACAACCGCAGTTGCGGCATCTCCTCGACATCCAGACTGGCGGGATGAATTTCCACCCGATAGTAGGCAATCCGGGTCAGCGCCACCACCGCTTCCGTGACCGCCCACCGTGCCCAGCCGATCCGTCTGGCGTTGACTTCCTGCCCATCCGCATTAGCGCCGACCGTAGGTACGATTAGCACCCGTTCGCGCAGGCGCAACCCCCGCCGTTCGCCCGCTTCAACATCGCGCAAAAATGCTGCCAGCCGCGACAGCACGAACATCCCGTTCACATCCTGATCATGGATATCCGCCACCAGCGCCAGCCGTGGAGTACGCTCCCGTGGGCCAATATCGTGATGGAGAATGGAATTTTCACCACGCCACCGTGCAATCAATCCGGGCATCGACTTGGCACTCCAGGCTTCATTCCGCCACATTGACCAAAAATTGTTGGTTATCTCTGACAATCGTAGCTCAGTTTATTCATTTCGCATGGCGAATGAATCAAGCTCTCAGCCACCCGCCGCCCCCTGAATGTCTTCTGAAGAAATCCCCCGTCTGATGTTGCGTTGCAACATTATTTTTATTATATTGCACTGCAATAAATCCTTTTCCCCCTGCCGAGGAATTCGCCATGATTATCAACCTGTTCAGTAAAGCGCTGGAAACCCCGCAAGCCCTGCCGGAACCTCTGATCAAGGTTAACCGGCTGTTCATCGGGAACATGGAGAATATCCTGATCTTTCAAATGAACGCGCTCAAATCCTATCTGGACATCGGCATCAATCAGCTCAGGGCCGCTGCCGAAATCACCGACCTTGAAAGCTTGCAGGACTTTTGCAAGCGTCAGGCGGAAATCGCCCAGACCATGCAGCGCAAGCTGATGAATGACGCCCGGATCATGTCGGATATGGTGGCGCGTTTCAAAACCGAGATGGATAACCTGACCCAGGCCACGCTGGAAGATGTATTGCCCAAAGCCGCATGAATGCCTCAGATCCGGATCGTCGCCCCGCCAGCGCGGGGCGTTTCCGTTTTTGGCGCCGCTCACATTGAATTCTGCCCCAATGTTCCATGTCGTGGTGAGCGCCGAGCCAACTGCCAATCCGGCTGCCGCCGCTTTGGCCCTGGAGCTTGGGCTTCCCTGGATCATCGATCCGGCTGGCGCGACCGCAACCTGCTTCACTCACTTGCTGGTTCAGACTGTGGAACGATTGGAATTGCGGGAGCTGGGAGCGGATGCACCCGGTCCCGTGTACGTTGACTTCGCGGCGGGCGCTGTCGCGCATCGGCGGCGCTTTGGCGGTGGGCGCAATCAGCCGCTGGCGCGAGCGGTGGGGCTGAAAGGCGGTGCGACGCCGACTGTGGTGGATGCCACCGCCGGGCTGGGACGCGACGCCTTTGTGCTGGCGAGTCTCGGTTGCACGGTACAGTTGATCGAACGCGCTCCAATCATTGCCGCACTGCTGCGCGATGGTTTGCAGCGCGCCGCCCGCACGCCTGATATTGGCCTGCTGGTGACGGAACGGCTGCATTTGATCACAGCGGACGGGCGGGACTATCTGCGAGGGCTGGCGGAAAGCCAGCGGCCCGAAGTGGTGTATCTCGATCCGATGTACCCGCACCGGCAAAAAACGGCGCTGGTCAAAAAGGAAATGCGGCTGTTGCGACAGTGGGTCGGGGATGATGATGACGCGCCGGAGCTGTTGGCTGCCGCGCTGTGCTGCGCCCAGCGGCGAGTGGTGGTAAAGCGGCCCCGGCAAGCTCCGATGCTGGCGGGGCCGCCGCCTGGGTTTCAAATCGTCGCGCCCAATACCCGCTTCGATATTTACCCGATCANNTACGGTTTGCGGGCCGTCGTTATCAGCAGCGAGGGCGGCGCTGACGGAGTGACGACCGGTGGGACTAGCGCAGACACAAACGGCGGTCGGTTTAGAACCGCCGGGCGAGTCACCGGCGCTACGGGCGGGTGCGCCAGCTGGCCGTAAACCCGGGTGATTTTTTCGACATAGGCCCGTGTTTCCGCGTAAGGCGGAATGCCGCCGTGGCGAACCACTGCGCCTTCACCCGCGTTATAGCCGGCCAGCGTCAGGCGGACATCGCCCTGGAAATACGCCAGCAGCCAGCGCAGATACGCCATGCCGCCTTGCAGACTCTGTACCGGATCGTAGGGATTCTGAACTCCAAAGCGCTCGGCAGTCGCGGGAATCAATTGCATCAGCCCTTGGGCGTCCTTGGGAGAACGGGCCTGATCGTTAAAGCCGGATTCAGCCTCGATCACCGCCAGCACCAGCGCCGGCTGCAAACCGTAGCCCGGCGCGATCCGATTCACCAGTGCCTCAACCCTGGCCCGTTCCGGCGAGAAGGGTCTCGACCGGGCGGCAACCTGTTGCAGCGGCGGCTTGAGCGTCGGGTCCACCGGTTCGATGCAACTCGCGGGCTTGATTCTGGCCGGATCGTCCAGTCGGGCCAGCATCCGCTGGGCTGGCGCATCACCTTTCGCCGCCGCCAGCCGGAACCAGGCCGCCGCCTGAACATCATCCCGCGCCACGCCGCGACCGTTGGCATACATCCAGCCCAGTTGATACTGCGCCAGCGCGTAACCCCGCCGGGCAGCGGCGCAGTACAACTGCATCGCCCGGCCATAATCCTGCGGCATACCCTCGCCATGCTCGTAGCGCGTCGCCCATTCCACTTGCACCGGCGGAGTCTCCTTGATCAGCTTGAGCCAGTCGGGCGCGACGCCTGCGCCCGACGCGCTGATGCTGCAAACGCTGAGCAACCAGAATCCGATGCAGTTTCGTACTTTCATCCAATCAGTTTCCCGTAGTGCCGATTTTCACTCATCTACATCCTAAGCAGTTTCGGTTGCGGACGCCAACCGGCGCTCCGGATTTTGGTGGGGCGACGCCGAACCGGAACATCCACGCCGCCGGATCTTTGCAAAAAATGACAACGCCAACATGAGAAACCCCTACCTGTCCTGTAAACTTTCCTGGTTCGTACCGGATCGTTTGACTTAAAAATTATACCGTACCGAATCCTAGCCACAGGAGACCCTAAATGAGTCACACCACCGAATCCATCCGCAATATTGTTTTTACTGGGCATGGCGCGGCTGGAAAAACCACCCTGGTGGAATCCATTCTTTATCACGCCGGCAAGCTCACCGCACCCGGCGCCGTCGAAAAAGGCAATACGGTTTGTGATTTTGATCCGCAGGAAAAAGCGCACCAGCACTCGTTGGACGCCGCCTTGGCGAATTTTGATTACAACGGCATCCACATCAATCTGATCGATACTCCCGGCTTTCCCGATTTCATCGGCCAGGCGATTGCCGTCCTGCCGGCGGCAGAGACGATGGCCGTGGTCATCAACGCCCAAACCGGCATTGAGGCGATTACGCAGCGAATGATGGATCGCGCCGCAGAGCGCGGGCAATGCCGGATGATTATCGTTAACAAGATCGATGCCGAAAACGTCAACCTGCCTGATTTGCTAGGCCAGATTCAGGACACCTTCGGCAAGGAATGTCTGCCGATCAATCTGCCCGCCAATAACAACGCTCGTGTGGTGGATTGCTTTTTCAATCCCGCTGGAGACAGCGATTTTTCCAGCGTCGCCGCCACCCACTCCGCCCTGATTGATCAAGTGGTTGAAGTGGATGAAGAATTGATGGCGCTGTATCTGGAGCAGGGCGAAGACCTTCAGCCTGAACAATTGCATGCGCCGTTTGAGAAGGCGCTGCGCGAGGGCCACCTGATTCCGATCTGCTTCGTTTCCGCCCGTTCCGGGGTGGGCGTCAAGGAATTGCTGGATATTTTTGTCCGGCTGCTGCCCAATCCCATCGAAGGCAATCCCGAACCCTTCTTGAAAGGCGCGGGCGCAACAGCCGAGAGGCTGTACGCCATTCCCGACCCGAATCAGCATGTGGTGGCGCATGTGTTCAAAGTGCTGATGGACCCGTTTATCGGCAAACTCGGCATTTTCCGCATCCACCAGGGCACCATCACCAAAGACAGCTTGCTCTTCATCGGCGATGGTCGTAAACCGTTCAAGGTCAACCACCTGTTCCATATTCACGGCAAGGAGCATCCCGAGGTGGCGATTGGCGTCCCCGGCGATCTGTGCGCCGTAGCCAAGGTGGATGAAATCCATCACAACATGGTGTTGCACGATTCCCACGATGAAGACGAGATTCGCCTGCGACCGTTGAGCTTTCCTACCCCACTGTTCGGCCTGTCTATCCGCGCCGCCACCCGGGGCGATGAGCAGAAGCTGTCGGACACCCTGCACAAATTGCTGGAAGAAGACCCCTGTCTAGCGCTGGAACACAACACCCACACCAAGGAAACCGTGCTGCGCGGCCTGAGCGATCTGCACTTGCGCATCACCCTGGAAAAGATGCAGCAACGCTACAACCTGCACGTCGAAACCAAACCGCCCAAGATCGCTTACAAGGAAACCATCAGCCAGCAGGCCGAGGGTCATCACCGCCACAAAAAGCAGACCGGCGGCGCGGGTCAGTTCGGCGAGGTGTACCTGCGGATCGAACCCCTGCCGCGCGATGCCGGCTTCGAGTTCGCCACCGAGGTGGTGGGCGGCACCATTCCAACCTCTTTCCTGCCCGCAGTGGAAAAAGGCATCCGCGAAGCCCTGCACGAAGGCGTCATCGCCGGCTATCCGGTACAGGATGTGCGCGCTATCGCCACCGACGGCAAATACCATCCGGTGGATTCCAAGGAAATCGCCTTTATCACCGCCGGGCGCGAAGCGTTCCTGGACGCAGTTGGTAAAGCCAAACCCATTGTTCTGGAGCCGATCATCAATCTGGAAGTGCGGACGCCCGCCGACTGTGTAGGCGCGATCACCGGCGATTTGTCCAGCCGACGGGGCCGTATCGTGGGCACGGATGCCGGATCGCAAGGCATGAGCATCATCAGCGCGCAGGTTCCACAGGCGGAACTGGAAGGTTATGAGTCACAGTTGAAATCCATGACCGGCGGCCTTGGCTCATACAATATCGAGTTGAGCCATTACGATCCGGTGCCAAGTGACATCCAGCAAAAGCTGCACACTGCGTATAAGAAGCAGTTGGAGAGTTGATCTACCCGCCCATGACGCTCCTCGCCTCCGGGTGAGGGGCGAGGATGGTTTGTCAACGCCGGGAGGGTAAAAACCTGGTGGCGAGCTTGGTTAAAGATTTTGTACATAAAATTCGTGTTTTATGCTTGACTTTGCGGAAATTCTCTGTATAAGTTGGCTTAAAAGCTGTACAAGACTTCACTTTTTCACCCTTATCGCCTGAGGTGAGTCATGAGCAACACGATCCGCAGCATTCGGAACCTCGCCCCTTACCTGTTGCCCACTGCTCTGCTCGCCACCGTTGGCATCCTGCTGATGGGTTTGCTGTATTACCCCGTACCTTCGACCAGCGCTACCCACGCCCCTCGAAGCCTCGCAATCACGGGCCAGGCATACCGGCTGCCTCACGACGAGAACATGCTGGCGGCGATGCTGGCCGATGCGATGCGCCAGCTTCACACGGAACGGCAAACCCAGACGCACGATCTACGCTATCCATATGGGAATAGCGCTCCATCCGGGGAATTGCCCTTTGGACAACCAGGGATAGCGCCGCTGATCATTGAACGCGGCGGCGATCCTGGCCGTCCTGTTCTAATCCGGTTATAACGCCCCCGGTTTCTCCAGTAATAAAAATCGGCGAACCCACCTTGACCTCTGGATAAACTGCTTGATGGGTTTGCCGATTTTTCACCCGCCCCGCGCCGCTTGCAGCGCCTGTTCATAGGCTTGGCGCACTTCTTCCCCGAAGCACACCAGATAGACCGTCTCGATTCGGTCATCCTGCGCCAGAAAATCCATCACCTCCCGCACCGCGATCCGCGCCGCTTGATCCAGCGGGTATCCGTACACGCCGCAACTGATAGCAGGAAAAGCGAGGGTGCGAACCCCGCTATCCACCGCCAGTTTCAAGCTATTGCCATAGCAAGCCGCCAGCAACTCCGGCTCACTCGCAACGCCACCCTGCCAAATCGGCCCGACGGTGTGAATGATAAAGCGGGCTGGCAAGCGATAACCGCGAGTGAGCTTGGCCTGACCCGTCCTGCAACCACCCAGGGTTTGGCACTCAGCCAGCAGTTCCGGCCCGGCGGCGCGATGAATAGCGCCATCCACGCCACCACCGCCCAGCAGCGACGAGTTGGCGGCATTGACAATGGCATCCACTCGCAACTGGGTGATATCGCCCGAAGTGAGTTGAATTCGATTGGGATGAACGCTCATGTCGGTCTCCGCTAAATCTCCACCATTTCGAAATCATCCTTAACCGCACCACATTCAGGACAGGTCCAGGTCAGCGGGACATCGTCCCAGCAGGTGCCCGGCGCGATGCCGTCGTCGGGCCAGCCTTTTTCCTCATCATAGATCCATCCGCAAATCAAACACATGTATTTTTTCATTGCGCTCACGCTTTCCGTTGACAATAGTTTGGCGGCGGCGATTGTCCCACACTGGCGCACCCCGAAAAACCGGCACGGTTTGTTAGAATTCGACCGTTTGCATTCTCTATCATCCACCCGCTTGGAGTATCAGCCCGATGCAGCCTGCTTTTCCGTCTATCCCCGTCGTGATGGCGCTGGCCGGCAATGATCCCAGCGGTGGAGCCGGCCTCACCGCCGATATCGAAACGCTGGTCAGTCTGGGCTGCCATCCCGCGCCGGTCGTCACCGCCCTGACCGTGCAGAATACCCACAATGTCCAGGCGCTGTTACCGGTCAACCCGGATCAGATCCTCGCTCAGGCGCGGGCGGTACTGGCGGACATGCCGGTGGCGGCGTTCAAGATCGGGGTCATCGGCAGCGCCGAAAACGCCGCTGCCCTGTATGAGCTATTGACCGCCTATCCCGATATTCCAGTGGTGCTTGATCCGGTGCTGGCCGCCGGCGGTGGAACCGAACTGGCTGGAGCAGCGCTGATCGAGGCGATTCAGGATTTGCTGCTACCGCTGACGACCGTGCTGACGCCCAACAGCGTCGAAGCCCGCCGACTGGCGCCGGAAGCCGACACGCTCAGCGCCTGTGCCATGGCCCTGCTGGCGCGGGGCTGCGGGTATGTGCTGATCAGTGGCGGGCATGAATCCGGCGCTGAGGTGATTAACACGCTGTATAGTAATCATCGGCAGTTGGAAAGCTGGCGCTGGCCGCGATTGCCCAACGAGTACCACGGTTCTGGCTGCACTCTGGCGGCTGCCATTGCAGCATTGCTGGCCCAGGGCCGCGAACTCCACTCGGATGCTCCTCACTCCGCCATTTATCACGCCCAGGATTACACTTGGCGCTCTCTGCAAGCGGGCTACCCGGTCGGCGGCGGGCAATGGCTCCCCAACCGGCTGTTTTGGGCCACTGCTGACCGGGGTCAGGTATGAACAAACCCTCCTGTCGCGGTCTTTACGCCGTCACCGATGCGCTGCTGCTGCCCGATGATCGTCTGATCCATGCAGTCGAGCAGGCTATTCTGGGCGGCGCCCGATGGATTCAGTACCGCGACAAGAGCGCGGATCCGGTGCGGCGACTGGCGCAGGCGCACGCCTTGAATGCGCTATGTCAGCATTATGACGTTCCCCTGATCGTCAACGATGACGTGGAACTGGCGTTTCAGGTCGGCGCGGCAGGCGTTCATATCGGCCGGCACGATCCGGCGCTCGCCACGGCCCGCGCCCGTTTGGGCAAAGACGCCATCATCGGCGTGTCCTGTTACAACCGGCTGGACCTGGCGCTGGCCGCCGAGAGGGCCGGCGCGGATCAGGTCGCGTTTGGCGCTTTTTTCCCGTCGCCGACCAAGCCGGATGAAATTCGCGCACCGCTTGAGTTACTGCGGGAAGCGCGCACGGCGCTGAACGTGCCCATCATCGCCATCGGCGGCATCACCCCTGATAACGCGCCGTTGCTGCTGGACGCCGGGGCTGATGCGCTGGCGGTGGTCAGCGCGGTATTCGCGCAAACGGATGTTCAAGCCGCCGCCCGTCGTTTTGCCGCCCTGTTTACTGGAGGAATTGCGCCATGACCCGTTCCGAAACCCTGTTCGCCGCAGCTCAAAATTATATTCCCGGCGGGGTCAACTCGCCGGTGCGCGCCTTTCGCGGCGTCGGCGGCGCCCCAATCTTCTTCAAGCGCGGCGCGGGCGCTTATCTATACGACGAGGATGACCGTCGTTACATTGACTATGTTGGCTCCTGGGGACCAATGATTGCCGGCCACGCCCATCCCGCCGTGGTTCGCGCAGTGCAGGAAGCCGCCGCCAACGGCTTGAGTTTCGGCGCGCCGACCGCCATCGAGACGGTCATGGCGCGCAAAATCCAGCAACTCATTCCGTCGCTGGAATTGGTGCGGATGTGCAATTCCGGCACCGAAGCCACCATGAGCGCCATTCGGCTGGCGCGCGGCTTTACGGGCCGAGACACGATCATCAAGTTCGAGGGCTGTTACCACGGCCATTCCGATTCGCTGCTGATTAAAGCCGGTTCCGGCGCGCTGACTCTGGGAGTACCCACTTCGCCCGGCGTACCGGCGGCGCTGGCGGCGTACACCGTGACCCTGACTTACAACGATCTCGATCAGGTTCGGGAAGCGTTTGCCGAGATTGGCGGGCAGGTTGCGGCCATCATCGTCGAACCGGTTGCCGGTAATATGAACTGCATCCCGCCCGCTCCAGGCTTCCTGGACGGTTTGCGCGAACTCTGTGACCACTATGGCAGCGTACTGATTTTCGACGAAGTGATGACCGGCTTCCGGGTGGCGGCGGGCGGCGCACAAATGTTGTACAACGTCACCCCGGATCTCACCACGCTGGGCAAGATCATCGGCGGTGGAATGCCGGTCGGCGCGTTTGGCGGACGACGGGCGATTATGGAAAAACTGGCGCCGCTGGGGCCGATCTATCAGGCCGGTACGCTATCGGGCAACCCGGTGGCGATGGCGGCAGGGCTGGCGACGCTGGAGCTGATTTCCGCGCCCCGTTTCCACGCCGAACTCGCCGCCAAAACCCGCCAGTTATGCGATGGGCTGGTTATCGCTGCCGATGAAGCGGGCATCCCGCTGACGGCAAATTACGTTGGCGGGATGTTCGGCCTCTTTTTCAGCCGCGAAACCGTGACCACCTACGCCCAGGCGACCGCTTGCGCTATTGAACGATTCAAGGCGTTTTTCCACGCCATGCTGGCTGAGGGTATTTATCTGGCGCCATCGGCGTTCGAGGCCGGATTTATGTCAGCGGCGCATAGCGCGGCGGATATTGACGCGACGATCGCCGCCGCCCGGCGGGCATTCACCCGCACTTGATTTGGAGGATGCGCCATGTCCAGACCTGCTGAGCAGTTCATCACTCCCGCCGACTATCTGGCGCTGGAGCGTAAAGCCGAAACCAGGAGCGAATATCTCAACGGCCATATTTACGCGATGAGCGGAGCCAACCTCAAACACAACCGAATTGTCGCCAGTTTAGCCGTCACTGTGGGCACTCAGCTCAAACGCAAGCCCTGTGAACCCTTTTTCGGCGACATGCGGGTCAAGGTCAGTCCTACTGGCCTGTACACCTACCCGGATGTCGTGGTGGTTTGCGGTGAACCGCACCTTGAGGATCAAATTTTCGATACGCTGCTCAACCCCACAGTAATCATCGAGGTGCTGTCCGATAGCACGGCAGCTTATGACCGGGGCGACAAGTTCGCCCATTACCGCACCCTGGAATCGCTGACTGATTATCTGCTGGTCGCTCAGGACCAGCCGCGCATCGAACACTTTAGCCGACAGGCCAATGGGCAATGGCTCTATTCCGCTACCGATGGGTTAAGCGCCAAAGTCGAAATCGCCACTATCGGTTGTGTATTACCGCTGGCTGAAGTTTATGAACGAGTGGCTTTCCCCGATTCTGGCGAGAACATTCACTCGAATTGACATCCCTGAACGCGAAAAAAGCCCTGATGGGGCCTTTTCTGTGGCTTCCGATCTTCTGTCGTTATCTACGCCGTAACCGCCAATTTCCGATTACACCCACTACGCCCACGCCGAGAAACAACAACAGTGTCCATATGGGCACGCTCACCCCCAGCAGGAGATCGACCTTGGCGCATTCGCCGGAGCCGGTCAGCACCTCACGGATCGTCTCGGTCAAGGGGAAAGCCTCCAACATATAGTCCAGACTTGGCCCGCAACGCGGCACTTTATCCGGCGGCAGATGTTGCAACCAGATCTGCCGGGCGGCGATGCTTGCGCCAACACCGGCGGTCAATCCCACCAGTACACCGTACACTTTCGCGCCCCAACCACGCGGGTTATGCAGAGCTGCCGCCAGAAACGCTAACCCGACCGCCAATAGCGCCAGCCGCTGGAAAATGCACAGCGGACACGGCTCCAGTCCCAGGTAAAACTGCGCGTAGTAGGCAAAACCCAATCCGCCCGCGCAGATCAGAAAACCCAGTGCATTCAGCAGTCGGAGGCAGGACGCTCCGAACGGTTCCGACATGGAATCGCCGATCAGTTGCAAATCTCGCATGGCATTTCTCAATAAGTTGATTTTAATCAATTAGATATAAAAGTAGCCCAAATCAGAAAATGCCCCACGCCACCCCCGAAGCCATCGTCTCGCCCAGTTCCGCGCAACGTTGCAGCATTTCGGCGCTGAGTTCGCCCCGGGCGATGATCGGATCGCACACCGGCTTGAGCGGATAACCACGGGCAATGCGCTCAATACTGGTCAGCGCCCCGGTGCCATCGTTGCCGGCGCTGATGAATACCGCGTAAGGCAGTCCGCTGATTCTGCCCTGAGCCGGATAGTACGTGCGATCCATAAAGTTTTTCAGCGCCCCGGACATGTAGCCGAAATTCTCCGGCGTACCCAGCAACAGGCCATGCGCCCACAACAAATCGTCCAGGCCGGCACGCAAGGCCATTTTCAGCCGTGTTTCGACTTCTGGAACCCGCCGCGCCCCGCACAGCGCCGCCCGCGCCATCATCCGGGTATGTCCGGTCTGGGAGTGATAAATGATCAACAGATGCTTGCGTGACTCTGACATGACAGCACAGCGCCCGGGCAATGATACCGAATGCGAACAGCCGGTTGGCTACCCGCCTTTAGCTTGCCGCGCCAAGGGATTTCCGCTATGGTTGCGAGTCTTTTTAAGAGGCCGAAAACGGCTTGCCAGCGAGGTTATATGTCGAAAGAAGATCATATCGAAATGGAAGGCACCGTGGTTGACACGCTGCCCAACACCACGTTCAGAGTGCAACTGGAAAACGGGCATGTGGTTACGGCGCACATCTCCGGGCGGATGCGCAAGAACTACATCCGCATNNCGCGAAGCCCTGCCCTTATTCTTCCCCGATATTGCGTGGTAGCCAGCGGCTCTTACGCCGCACGCCGCCGACTACTCTATCCTCTCATCTCTATTTCAGGGCACGACCTCTTCTTCGGCAATTTCCACT
>DEHY01000010.1:335-10662 GCA_002352185.1 Competibacteraceae bacterium UBA2788 | reverse complement strand
CTCAACGATCTCAGCCGCAAATCCATCTACAGCCTGGACATTGAGGATCTGGACGACCACGTTCAGCAGGTGCTGGGCAAGCCCCGACCAGGCTTCACCGCCACCGCCTTCGAGCTGGACATCTGCTTCGGCCAGTGCGCGGCCAAGGAATTGCAGGAGCTGGCGCGGCAGTTGTTCGACGCCTTCCGCTCGCCGCTGCTCCGGGTGGAATTCCGCTTGCAGGTCAAATGGCGCATCGCCACGATCAAGGCGCTGCACTTGCACTCGCTGTCGCCCGATCAGGAGGAGATGTTCCTGGGCGCATTGTCCAGCTATCTCAACCGGCGCTGGCGCCAGCCCAGGGCGCGTAACAACTACCGCTATGATCTGGCGATTCTGCACAATCCCAAGGAGGCGATGCCGCCTTCCAATCCCAAGGCGTTGCAGCAGTTCATCAAGATCGGGCGCGAGTGCGGGGTGAATGTCGAGCTGATCGAAAAGAAGGATTATGGTCGGCTGGCCGAATTCGACGCGCTGTTTATCCGCGAAACCACCGGCATTGACCACTACACCTATCAGTTCGCCAAGAAAGCCGAGAGCGAAGGGATGGTGGTGATTGACGATCCCGATTCCATCCTTAAATGCACCAACAAGGTGTATCTGGACGAGTTGCTGCGNNTGCTGGACAGCGCCGGCAAGCTGTTCAAATCGTCCGATCTGGTGCTGGCGCAGGAATTTCTCTACACCGAGTTCGACTGGCGGGTGGGGATTCTCAACAAGACGCCGCTGTTCGTCTGCCAATACTTCATGTCCAAGGAACATTGGCAAATCTATAACCACGAACCGGGGCAGGAACGTGCGGTCCGGGCCGGTGATTCCAGGACCTTTCCCGTGGCGGATGCGCCGGAAATCGTGGTCAAAACTGCGCTCAAGGCCGCTGGACTGATCGGCAATGGCTTCTATGGAGTGGACCTGAAGCAGACCGCCAAGGGCGTCGTGGTGATCGAGATCAACGACAATCCCAATATCGATCACGGCATTGAGGATGCGATGCTGAAGGAGGAGTTGTACCGCACCTTGATTGAAGATTTCGTCTGGCGGCTGGATCGCAAGCGGGGAAAGTAGGAGCGGCGTTCAGGCCGCGATTTTCGCGGGCTAAACCCCGCTCCTGCCAGGCAGACTCAGGCCGCTTTCTTGGCCCAGGCGGTACACCAGCCGTTGGCAGTCACCAGCTTGCCCTGGAACAGGACGCAGGGGCCGCTGGCGTCACCCGCCTTTGCTGAGTAGAAATTGCAATTGCTACAGAGTTGGGTAGCGTCTTTGCGCTTCTCGGCCTTGGTGGCGTCGGCCTTGTAGCCCAGCGCCGTGGCCTGCGGATCGGTCTCGCTGATCGGATCCGCCGCTTCAGCGCTTCCGCTCAGCAGCACATTGGCGAACGGCGCGGCGGCCAGACCGATGGCAGTCAATTTAATGAAACGACGACGGCTATTCTCAGGGATATGATCAGTCACGGCAGTGTTCTCAACAGTTTTTGCGGGGAGTGGAAACCCGTGCGAGTTTGATTGGCGCGGGCATCGAAAGATACCATGAGACATCGGGGAATGGTCCGAATTTGGGCTCTGATCAGCACGAATTTCCCTGTTTGGAGGAGGTGTTGCGTGCGTTTATCCGGTAATCCGCGCTATCGTGGCGGGCGACGCTGGGCGTGGCGGGCGGGCGGCGGCCTGCTGGCGCTATTAATCGGGGTCGGCGTCTGGCTCCAGGTTCAGTTGCGCGGCAGTCTGGCGCAACTGGAAGGCGTAGCGCCGCTCGCCGGATTAAGCGCGCCGGTCGTCGTCGAGCGCGACGCGCTGGGAATTCCAACAATTCACGGCGCAACCCGGCTGGATGTGGCCCGCGCCACCGGCTTTGTACACGCCCAGGAACGGTTCTTTCAGATGGACCTGCTGCGGCGCACAGCCGCCGGCGAACTGGCGGAACTGTTTGGCGCGATAGCGCTGGATCTGGATCGCGCCAACCGCTTGCACCGTTTCCGGCATCGCGCCCGACAGGCATTGACGACGGCCCCAACTCAGGATCAGGCGCTGATCGCGGCTTACGCCGCCGGAGTCAACGCCGGACTCGCCGCTTTATCCGCCCCACCGTTCGAGTACCTGCTGCTGCGGACTGCGCCCGAACCCTGGCGACCGGAAGATACGCCGCTGGTGGTGTATGCGATGTATGTGGATTTGCAGGGTCAACAATGGCTCCGCGAGTCGGCGCGTGGGGTGTTGCATGACCGGCTGCCGCCCGCACTGGCCGCGTTTCTCGATCCTCCCGGCACCGAGTGGGACGCGCCGTTGCAAGGCGAATCCTTCACCGCGCCAGCGCCGCCCGGCCCTGATGCGTTCGATCTGCGCCGTCAGCCGATTCCCAACACGGTTTCAGCGGATGCCGCAACTCGCCAGTCACCGGCTTTTGCGCTCTATGCCCCCGTACCTGCTGGCGAATCCGAAACCGCCAGCGGCAGCAACAACTGGGCGGTTGCCGGCGGGCTGACGGAGCATGGCGGCGCGGTGCTGGCGAACGACATGCATCTGGCGCTGCGCATGCCGAACATCTGGTATCGGGCCAGCCTGCGCTATTCCGACGCCGAGGGCCGCGAGCGCCGCATCGACGGGGTGACGCTGCCGGGCGCGCCCGCCATCGTCGCCGGCAGCAATGGACGCATCGCCTGGGGCTATACCAACAGCGAAGGCGACTGGGCCGATCTGGTGGTACTGGAATCCGGCGCCGATGACGCGAGCTACCAGACCCCCGATGGCTCGCGTTCCTTGACCCGCATTCAGGAAATGATCGCCGTCAAGGACGGCCCGCCCCAGACGCTGGAGATTCTGGAAACGATCTGGGGGCCGGTCGTAGACCGCGATCACCGGGGTCGGCAACGGGCGTTGCGCTGGGTGGCGCACGATCCGCGAGCGGTCAACCTGGGTCTGCTGGCGCTGGAATGGACGGACATGCTGGAAACGGCGCTTGAGATCGCCAACCGGGTTGGCGCTCCGTCGCAGAACATGCTGCTGGTCAGCGCCGATGGCCCTATCGCCTGGACTCTCACCGGGCCGATTCCGCACCGTTTCGGCCACGACGGTCGCCTGCCGTCCTCCTGGGCCGATGGTCGGCGCGGCTGGTCCGGCTGGCTGGAACCGGACCAGTATCCACGCATCATCGATCCACCGGGTGGCCGGTTATGGACCGCCAACGGTCGGGTGGTGCATGGGGAATGGCTGGCGCTGCTGGGCGACGGCGGCTACGCGCTGGGCGCCCGCGCCAAACAGATCCGCGATGGGTTGGCGGATCGGGATCGATTTGACGAAGCCGATTTGCTGGCGCTGCAACTGGATGATCGCGCCCTGTTTCTCGAACGCTGGCGCGAATTGCTGCTGGCGACGCTGACCCCGGAAGCGGTGCGTACCGATCCGGGTCGTGCCGAAATGCGACGATTCGTTGCCGGCTGGGGCGGGCGGGCGGCGGTGGATTCGGTCGGCTACCGGCTGGTGCGGACTTTCCGCCTCAAGGTTTGGGAGCGGGCGTTTGCGCCGCTGACCACCGCCTGTCGGCAAGCCGATCCGCGCTTCGACTACGCGCTGTTCCGGCAAAACGAGGGGCCGTTGTGGCAACTGGTGTCCCAGCGTCCAGCGCACCTGCTGGATCCGCGCTATCCCGACTGGCCGACGCTGCTGCGGGACGCCGCCGATGCGGCGCGGATGGAACTGACCGCCGCTGGCCGACCTTTGGCGGCGCAGACCTGGGGCGACTATAACCAGGTTTGGATCCAGCATCCGTTCAGCCGGGTTCTGCCGTGGCTCAGCGCCTGGCTGGATTTGCCAATGCAATCGCTGCCCGGCGATCTGCATATGCCGCGCGTGCAAACTCCAGGCAACGGCGCTTCGCAACGGCTGGTGGTGGCGCCGGGGCGGGAAGCGAGCGGCATCCTGCATATGCCCGGCGGACAGAGCGGTCATCCGCTGTCACCCTTCTATCGCGCCGGACATACGGCCTGGGCTGCGGGCGAACCGTCGCCGCTGGCGCCTGGCCGCATTCTGCACCGGTTGCAATTGCAACCCGCGCCTCGTAGCGGCCCGCCCGCCGGAGCGGAGAATTGATGATTTTCGATCGTCACTCCTTCCGCTTCCGGTTCATGAACAGCAACCGCTCGAATAAATGCACATCCTGCTCATTTTTCAGCAGCGCGCCATACAGCGGCGGAATCAGCTTGCGCGGGTCGCCGCGCAAGGCTTCAGGCGGAATGTCCTCAGCCACCAGGAGCTTGATCCAGTCCAGCAATTCCGAAGTGGAGGGCCGCTTTTTCAACCCCGGCGCCTCACGAATCTCGAAAAACGCTTCCAGCGCCTCGCTCAGCAGCCTTTTCTTCAAATCGGGGTAATGCACGCGCACGATCTGCTCCATCGTCTCCTTGTCGGGGAAGCGGATGTAATGAAAAAAGCAGCGGCGCAAAAATGCATCCGGCAATTCCTTCTCATTGTTGCTGGTGATGATAATGATCGGGCGCTGTTTGGCCCTGATCACCTGGCGGGTCTCGTAAACGAAAAACTCCATGCGGTCGAGTTCGTGCAGCAGATCGTTGGGAAACTCAATGTCGGCCTTGTCAATCTCATCAATCAGCAACACCGGCTGGCGCTCGCTGACAAACGCCTCCCATAGCTTGCCTGGGATAATGTAGTTGCCGATGTCATGCACTCGCGCATCGCCCAGTTGCGAATCTCGCAGCCGCGACACGGCGTCGTACTCGTACAAACCCTGCTGCGCCTTGATGGTGGACTTGATNNGCGGCGTTGACCGCCATCATCAGGTCGTCGGTGGCGACGTAGCGGTCGGTGCCGCGAAAACGGGTGTCGGACATGGGGACATATTCTCCTGCGGCGCGATAGCAGCGATGGTTGCAGGTCAATTGTTGGCTAGACCCGTGATTGGCGCAAGCCGGATAGCCGGAACACAGCATCGCCCGGTTCCGGTCATCCGCGCCGCCGGCCTGATAGAATGGCCCCATTTCCGACCTCGGCGACGTTCGCCCCAACCTGCTTCCCCATGATGCCCCAATCCTTTCGACTGCGCCGACTGGTGATCCAGCCCGGCATCCTTGCCCTCATGCTGGCGCTGGTCTCAGGCTGGCCGGCAGCCCACGCCCAGACTCCGCAAACGACGCCGGTTGTGGCGCCGAGCGATCCCGCCAAGGTCGCCGATCAGCAATCCGACCGTCGGCAGGCGCTGCTCCAGGATCAGCAAACGATTGCAGCCGCCCGCCGGAATCTGGAAAGTCAAATTGCCGATCTGCCCTGGCAACTGGAATCCTTGCCGATTGATCAGATCGACGAAGCGATGCTGGAACAGACGCAAGTGGATCTGAAATCGGCCCGGCTGCGCCAGGAAGGCGCTCTGACGGAGCTGGACAACGCCGACCGTCGGGTGAAGGAGTTACAGAAAACCATCAGTGAGCTGGAAACCCGGGAACAACTGTTGAAAAACCCCGCCAAGGATGCGGCGGATGGCGCCAGCGACCGTGCGGCGCAACTGGAGCAGGCCCATCAACTGCTGGCTCAGCAGCGCACTGAACTGGAGCTGGAAATCCTCAACCTGGCGAATCTGCACGCCCAGGTCGAAATTGCCAGGCTGAGGCTGAATCTGGCGGAGCAGTGGCAGACGCGGGTCGAGCGGATTTACCGCCAGCGGCAGGAGCAAACCCGCCAGGACGCCCAGACCGATCTGGTCAGTCGTCTGCAAAACGAGCTGAAGACGCAGCAGGATCGAGCCAATCTCCTCAAGCGGCGACTGTCTCAGGAACGCGGCGCCTTGTCGGTCGCAGCCTGGAAACGGCTGGATACTGAACTCCAGACGGTCGAGGAACGGATCAACCTGATCAACCTGGATCGTCATCTGGCCGAAACCAGCGCGACTCTGGCGCGACTCAAGGATCTGCTCCAGAAGACCGACGCCGATCCCGATCAATTGCGGCTGGCTCTCGAGACCGTCAGCAGGCTGCGCGACGATGCACGCCGCGACGGAGAGTTGTTGCAACAGAAAAATACCCTGTACGAGCAGCAGCGTCAGGTGATCGAGAAGCGTGAGAACCTGAGCGGGGTTAATCGGCGCCTGCGTGATGAAGAGCTGCAACTGGTCGGCCAACTGTTGGCCGAATTGAACCAGCGCGCCAGCCAGGCTCAGGATCAGGTGGAACAGATCAATGCAGTGACCGCCGATCTGAATCGTTACTACCGGGAGCGGGTCCATCAGGATCTGTTCACCAGTAAGCCCTATCCAGATACGGCTGAAGCCTGGCGACAACTCTGGCAAGGTCTGTACACCGTGCCGCGCGTGCTTTGGTATCAGGTGCGCCTCAGCGTCGAATCCGCCATTAAGGCGATGCTGGCTGCCGATGCGCTGCGTTGGCTGGCGCTGGTCGCGCTGGAAAGCGCGATGCTCTGGCTGCTGGTGGCGACGCGGCGCGCATTGCAGCGGGCGTGGCGGCGCTTCGGCGAGCGCGCTGCGGAGCAGCGCGGCAGCTTCCTGCGCGAACTAACCGCCAATGCGCTGCTGCTGGCGCAGATGAACCTGCTGGGCGTAGGGGCGGCGAGCGCGATAACGGCGCTGCTGTGGCTGGTTCAGGCCCCCCAGCCGGGGCTGAGCATTCTGCTGACGCTGAGCGGGTTATGGGTGGGGATCAAGCTGCCCATCAGCCTGGCCTGGCTGATCCTGGCCTCGCCCCATCTGCCCGATGAGCAGCGACAATGGTCGCTTTACCGGCAACTGTTCTGGACGCTGGTCAGTGGCGGATTGCTGGTCGCGCTGGTGATTCTGGCCCACCTGAGCGATTTGCCCGACACCGTGGTCGTCGTGTTTGATCGCCTGTTCATGCTGTACTGGTTCTGGGCGTTTGTGCCGGTCTTGCGGATCCGCCGCCTGGTGATGGAACGGCTCGGCGCATCGTATGGGGATCGCTTCTGGTTTCTGATTCTGCGATTTTTCAGCCTGTTGCTGCCGCTTTCGTTGCTGGGCGCGGCGGTGCTGGGGCTGCTGGGCTATCTGCGGCTGGCCTGGATGGTCGCCGGTTATCTGCTGATCTTCATCGCCGTGCTGGTGGGCTGGCTCCTGATCCGCAGCCTGCTGAACGATCTGGCGGTGGCGCTGAAAAATTACGCGGTCGCCCATTCGGGTTACGGCCTGCTGTGGACTCAGGACATCATCGCCCCCCTGCACCGGATTCTGAATCTGCTGCTGTTCGTGGGCGCGTGGGTGGCGCTGTTCCGGGCCTACGGCTGGACCGGCCAATCCGCAGTACTCGCCTCGATCTGGGATTTCCTGGAACAGCCGCTGCTGACCGTTGGCGGCGCAGCGATCACGCTGTGGGGAATCGTCGCTACCCTGACCATCCTGCTGGTGGTGATCTGGCTGGGCCAGTGGGGCCGGGCGATCACCTACCGCTGGGTGTTCTCACAGGTCAGCGATCTGGGGGTGCGCCACAGCCTGTCGGTTTTCACGCAGTATGCCGTGGTGCTGAGCGGCCTGCTGATCATCCTGCGCGTTATCGGCCTTGATCTCACCACATTGGCGGTGTTTGCCGGCGCGGTGGGCGTGGGCATCGGGCTGGGCATGCAGAGCCTGGCCAACAATTTCGTCAGCGGCCTGCTGTTGCTGGTCGAGCGGCCCTTGCGCAGCGGCGACATCGTTCGGATCGGCGAATACGAAGGCGAAGTGGTCGGTATTGGGATGCGCTCGCTGACGGTGAAGACTTTTGACAATCAGTCGGTGATTATTCCCAACGCCGAGGTGGTCGGCAGCGCCTTTACCAACTGGACGCATCGTGATCAGGTGCTGCGGATCATGCTGGCGATTGGCATCGGCTATGACTCCGATCCGCACCAGGCGCAGGCGATTGTGGAGCAGGTGCTGGCCGACAATGACGCAGTATTGACGGAACCTGCGCCGCAGGTGCTGTTGTGGGAGTTTGCCGATTCCGCAATTCACTTTCGCATTTACTACCACATGGACATCGGGCGGCATTCCTTTGTAAAGGTCCGCAGCCAGGTGATGTTCACCCTCTGGGATCGGTTTCGGGAAGCGGGCATCAGCATTCCGTTTCCGCAACGTGATCTGCATCTCAAGAAAGGCCCGTTGCGTAAAAGCCTGCGACGGGATTGAGGGCGATGTGCGTAGCGCTGGTTGCGGCTAGTGGGCTGAATTCGTACTATTTCCGCCCTTGACGGTCGGCCTTGGCCGATGCCGCCACTCCTTTATCCCTAGTTTTGCCAGACGGAAACCAGAAACCATGCGCAGTCATTATTGCGGCCAGATCACCGAGAGCCTGCTGGATCAGGCTGTCACCCTCTGTGGTTGGGCGCACCGCCGCCGTGATCATGGCGGCGTTATTTTCATCGACTTGCGTGACCGCGAGGGTTTGGTGCAAGTCGTGATCGATCCCGATGTGCCGGACGCTTTCGCCAACGCCGAGCGGGTGCGCAACGAATTTGTGCTGCGCGTGATCGGACGGGTGCGCCGCCGCCCCGCAGGCACCGAGAATCCCAACCTTCCCACCGGCGCGATGGAAGTGCTGGCCCGCGAGATCGAGATCCTCAACCGTTCCGAGCCGCTGCCGTTCCAACTGGACGACGATGACACCTCCGAGGAAGTGCGGCTGCGCTACCGCTATCTCGATCTGCGCCGACCGGTGATGCAGGAGCGGCTGCGGCTGCGCACCCGGGTGGTCAGCGCCCTGCGCCACTTTCTGGAGCAGCACGGATTTCTGGACATCGAAACGCCGATGCTGACCAAGGCCACCCCGGAAGGCGCGCGCGACTATCTGGTGCCCAGCCGCACTCATCCCGGCAGCTTCTTCGCCCTGCCGCAGTCGCCGCAGTTGTTCAAGCAATTGCTGATGATGGCCGGGATGGATCGCTACTATCAAATCGTGCGCTGCTTCCGTGATGAGGATTTGCGCGCCGACCGCCAGCCGGAATTCACGCAGATCGATATCGAGACCTCGTTTCTGGATGAACCGCAGATCACCGATCTGATGGAAGCCATGATCCGCCAGATGTTCAGGGAGGTGCTGGCGGTCGAATTGCCGGACCCGTTTCCCCGGATGCCCTACGAAACGGCGATGCAGCGTTACGGTTCCGACAAGCCGGATTTGCGCATCCCGCTGGAACTGACCGAATTATCCGATCTGATGGTGGAGGTGGATTTCAAGGTGTTTGCGGCGGCGGCCCAGGACCCGCATGGACGGGTCGCGGCGTTGCGGGTGCCGGAGGGCGGCAAGCTGACCCGGCGCGAGATTGACGGTTATACCGAGTTCGTCGGCCGCTACGGCGCCAAAGGTCTGGCCTACATCAAGGTCAACAACGTCAGCAGCGGACGCGACGGTCTGCAAGCGCCGATAGTCAAATTCCTGAACGACGAGGTGCTGGCGAAAATTCTCACCCGCACCGGCGCGGAAAACGGCGATCTGATCTTTTTCGGCGCCGATTCGGCCAAAGTGGTCAACGATGCCCTGGGCGCGCTGCGGATCAGACTCGGCCACGATCTCGGTCTGGTGCATGGCGAATGGGCGCCGCTGTGGGTGGTCAATTTCCCGATGTTCGAGTGGGATGGCAAGGAGCAACGCTGGAACGCGCTGCACCATCCCTTCACCGCGCCGCGCACCGACGATCCCGCCGAAATGCGCGCCAATCCCGAACAGTGCCTGTCGCGGGCCTATGACATGGTGCTGAACGGCACCGAAGTGGGCGGCGGCTCGGTGCGTATCCATCGCCCGGAGATGCAAAGCGCCGTGTTCGAGTTGCTGGGCATTGATCCCGACGAGGCGCGGGCCAAGTTCGGCTTTCTGCTGGATGCGCTCAAATACGGTTGTCCGCCCCACGGCGGGCTGGCGTTCGGGCTGGATCGGCTGGTGATGCTGATGACGGGCGCGCAGTCAATCCGGGATGTGATCGCCTTCCCCAAAACCCAGAGCGCCGCGTGTCTGTTGACGCAGGCCCCTGCGCCGGTGACTGAAGCGCAGTTGCGCGATCTCAATATCCGCCTGCGCCGTGTGCCCTGAGAATCCCCCCCAACCCCCCTTTGCCAAAGGGGGGAATGCCCGACGGCCCCTCACTCGGCATANNGGGGGGATTTCGCCCCGCTACAAACGCCCGGAATCCGTATTGGTGGTGATCTGCACCGCAGCGCGTGAGGTTCTGGTATTGCGGCGCTGTCAGCCGCCCGATTTCTGGCAGTCGGTGACGGGCAGTCTGCGCTGGGAGGAAACCGATCCGCTGGACGCGGCGCGGCGGGAATTGCGCGAGGAAACCGGGCTGGG
>DEHY01000010.1:0-266 GCA_002352185.1 Competibacteraceae bacterium UBA2788 | reverse complement strand
CCCAATCACTGTTAATGCCGTTTTTATAACCCCAATCAGGAATCCGTGGCCATCAGCGGCGCATTCAGGTTGCGGACGGTGGCCTCCGTCAATTCCGGATTGCACAGTTCGATGAACCGATACACAAAGTTGCGCAGGTAATGCCCTTTACGGACGGCGATCCAGGCGATGTTCCGTTCGAAGAGAGGCGCCGTGTCGAGCAGGCGCAATCCGCTGTCCTTGGCCGGACTGTAGGCCATCGCGGCGATGATGCCGATGCCCAGACC
>DEHY01000077.1 GCA_002352185.1 Competibacteraceae bacterium UBA2788 | reverse complement strand
TTCGTCAGCGCCATGGGCACCACCGGCACCATTATGGGGGTGTCGCGCTATCTCAAGGAGCAAAATCCGGCGGTGCAAATCGTCGGGGTGCAGCCGACCGAGGGTTCCTGCATTGCCGGGATTCGCCGCTGGCCGCCGGAGTATTTGCCGACCATCTACGATCCGGCGCGGGTGGATCGGATCATGGACATCGATCAAGCCGACGCCGAGACCGTCACCCGTCGCCTGGCCCGTGAAGAAGGCATTTGTTGCGGAGTGTCGGCGGGCGGCGCGGCAGCGGCGGCGTTGCGCCTGTCGCGGGAAGTCGAGAACGCGGTGATCGTCACCATCATCTGTGATCGGGGCGACCGTTATTTATCCACCGGGCTGTTTGCGGATTGAACATGAGCGACGCCACAAAGCCCTCCAGTTCGGCGCTGCCCGGCACCGTGTTCGTATTCGATATCGAAACCGTGCCCGACGTAGCGGGGGGGCGGCGCTTGCACCGGCTGGACGGTTTATCCGATGCCGAGGTGGCCGAGGCGCTGTTTTTCAAGCGGCGGCAGGAAAACGGCGGCGAACTGGTGCGGGCGCATTTGCAACGCATCGTCGCGATTGCGGTGGTGATGCGCACCGTGGATCGGCTCAACGTGTGGTCGCTGGGCGGGCCGGAAGCGCCGGAACAGGAATTGATCCGCCGCTTTTTCGCCGGAATCGAGGAATATCGCCCGACCTTGGTGTCGTGGAACGGCAGCGGTTTCGACCTGCCGGTGTTGCACTATCGCGCCCTGTTGCACGGAGTCAGCGCGCCGCGCTACTGGGATACCGGCGATCAGGATCAGAGTTCCCGCTGGAACAATTATCTGAGCCGGTTCCACTGGCGGCATCTGGATTTGATGGATGTGCTGTCGGCCTGGCAACCGCGCATGGTCGCGCCGCTGGACGAAATTGCGATGGCGCTGGGGTTTCCCGGCAAGCTGGGCATGGACGGTTCTAAAGTCTGGGCTGCCTTTCAGGCCGGCGATATTACCGGCATCCGGCATTACTGCGAGACCGACGTGCTGAACACCTATTTGATTTATCTGCGGTTTGAGCTGATCCGTGGCCGGTTGAGCGCCGACGGTTATCAGCGTGAAGGCCAGCGCCTGCGGGAGCTGTTGACCACGGGCAGCGCGACCAAACCGCACTTTGGCGAATTTCTGGCGGCATGGCCCCCAACAGCGGAGGAAGGCAACTGATGGGCAAGGCCCGCGCAAAAAGGCAAAAACTGTTGGCGGAACCGCCTTTTATCGTCCGCATCGAGGATTTGAGCCACGAAGGGCGCGGCGTGGGGCGGCGCGAAGGGAAGGCGGTGTTCGTCGAGGGCGCGTTGCCGGGCGAGGAAGTGCGTTGCGTCTATACCGTGCGCCGGGGTCGTCATGACGAGGCCCGCACCATCGAAGTGTTACAGGCCGCGCCGGAGCGGGTTGATCCGCGCTGCGCTCATTTCGAGATTTGCGGCGGCTGCGTCCTGCAACATCTGGAGCCGACCGCGCAACTGGCGCTGAAACAGCGCGGGTTGCTGGACAGCCTGACCCACATTGGCAAAGTGCAGCCGGAGCAGGTCTTTGCACCGATGATCGGGCCGTTGTGGAGCTATCGGCGGCGGGCGCGGCTGGGGGTGAAGTGGGTGGCGAAAAAGGGCCGGGTGCTGGTGGGTTTCCGCGAGCGGCACAGCGCATTTTTAGCCGATGTGCGCCGCTGCGAGGTGCTGGATGAGCGCGTCGGCGGTTTGCTGGAGGAACTGGCGCAACTGATCGAAGCGCTGTCCATCCGCGACCGCATCCCGCAGATTGAAGTCGCCGGCGGCGACGACGTGATGGGTCTGAATTTGCGGGTGCTGGCGTCGCCCAGCGAGGCGGATTTGGCGCAATTGCAGGCGTTCGGCGAGCGGCATGGCCTGGCTCTCTACCTGCAATCGGGCGGGCCGGACAGCGTGCGCCCGCTGGGATCGGAGCCGCTAGAGTTGAACTACCGATTGCCCGATTTCGACCTGAACCTGGAATTTCAACCCTGGCATTTCATTCAGATTAACGCCGCGATCAATCGGCAACTGGTCGAGCGCGCCTGCCAGTTGCTGGAAATTGGGCCGGAAGATCGAGTGCTGGATTTGTTCTGCGGGCTGGGCAATTTCAGCCTGGCCTTGGCGCGGCGAGCGCGGGAAGTGGTCGGTGTGGAAGGCGACGCCAGCCTGGTGGAGTGGGCCAAGCGCAATGCCGCACGCAACGGTATTGCGAACGCCGCTTTTTACGCCGCCGATTTGACCGGCGATTTGTCGGCGCAATCGTGGCTGACGGACGGTTACGACCGGGTGCTGCTCGATCCGCCGCGCTCCGGCGCATTGGAACTGATGCCGATCATCGCCGCCTTGGGCGTGCGGCGGGTGGCATATGTCTCCTGCCATCCCGCGACCTTGGCGCGGGATGTGGGCGAACTGACGCATCGTTTCGGCTACCGGCTGATCGGCACCGGCGTCCTGGATATGTTTCCGCATACCACGCACGTCGAGTCCGTGGCGGTGCTGCAACGCCAGCGATAAGCGGGAGACTAACCTCCTTACTTTGCAGAGTCCGCAAACGTCCGCTGAAGACGGCAACCGATCAGCCTGGCGTCGTGCGCCTTAACGCCATTCCTCGCGGTTATCCCGGGGCGGCGGCGGCACATAGTCCTCATCCTCATTCCAGAACCGATTCTTGGGACGGCGACTGCCGCCGCCGCATTCGATGACGCCCTGTCGGCACAGGGTTTCACGCCAGGCGTATTTCAGGAAGAACTGGGCGAAGGGTCGCCGTTCCGGGTCGAACTCCACCTTGCGTGAGGGCGACCACTCGCTTTCGCCATAACCGGTGCCTGGCTCCGATTGCGCTCGTGGCGTGGCGGCTGCGGGCGGGGCACCCTCCGGTGGGGGGCGGCGCAACCCGCGCTGGTCGCTATAACCAGGGCCTTCCTGCGTCCACGGCTGGACGGGCGACCTATATTGTTCGACCTCGCGGAACGCCGCTACGGCGATGACGCCCATCGCCGAATAGTCGCCCCAGGCGCCCGAATAGGAATCGCCGGCGTCGGTGAAATAAAAGCGGTTGACCCGGTTCTTGTCGGTGCGCCAACCCTCGTAGCTCTCCTGCTGGTACGGGGCGAGTACATACATCCGCTCGTTGGGGCGCAGATTGGAGCGATCCCCGGAAATGATGTTGCGACCATCCACCGCGACCACCACGCCGATGCGCTGATTGGTGCGGTTGCGAATCTGGATTGAATAATTCTGGCCGCGCACCGCCTCCACATAGGCTTTGTAGACGGCTGTTCCGCTATCGCGCAACGGATAGCGCGACAGGGGGCGACCCCGGTCGCTGATCACTTCTACGTCCACTTCGCCCATGTTGAAGCGCTGCGCCCAGGCTGCGCTCGATCCCAGCAGCAGCATCGCCATTAGCCCTGCCCGCCATTTGCTCTTCATCAAATCCGCTCCCCGTGGGTGACTGTCTGCCCGCAGCTTGATTCTGCGGCTCTCATGATGCGATTCAGCCTAAAAACAGTCGGCTGAATCTATACTGAATACTTTATGGATTTGTGGTGTCGATCAGACGTACCGGCTCGAATCAGCCCATTTTGACACTATGCAGCACAATTCAGTCCCGATTCATCCACAATCCGCTAAGTTGCAAACTCATCCATTTCACCCGGAAGCTCCCAACCAT
>DEHY01000009.1 GCA_002352185.1 Competibacteraceae bacterium UBA2788 | reverse complement strand
CGAGTGGCCGATCTCGGCATTGCCGGGCGTAACGGCGCGCAACTCGCCGTCGAGTTGCGCAATCAAGCCGGTGGCGTGGCCGGACGCCCGGTGGAACTCATCATCAGAGATGATGTGCAGAAACCGGAGATCGCCGAACGGGTGATGCGCGAACTGATCGCGCAGGGAGTCGTCGCTATCGTCGGGCCGATGACCAGCGCCATGGCCATGCGCATGACGCCAGTCGCCAACGACGCCAAAATCATCATGATGAGTCCCACCGTCACCACCAATGATCTATCCGGCCTGGATGACTACTTCTTTCGCGTGACCTCGTCGACCCGGGTCACAGCCGTTAAAAGCGCACTTTACCAACGAAATGTGCGACACATGCAGCAAGTGGTGGCGGTCTATGATCTGAGTAATCAGTCCTACACTGAAAATTGGCTTAATGAGTTCCGCGCTGCTTTTACCCAGAACGGTGGCGAGATGGTCAAAGTCCTCGGCTTTGAATCGGGCAGCGACACCGCATTTTTGCCGATAGTCCGTAACCTGCTGGTCAATCCGGTGGACGGTGTGGTGATCATCGCCAACTCGGTAGATGCGGCGCTGCTGTGCCAGCAGATCCGCAAACTCGATAGTCATGTGCCTATCGTAGTGGCGGAATGGGGCGCAACTGAGCGGCTGGTAGAGCTTGGCGGCAAGACGGTGGAAGGGGTGACGACAGCGCAAATATTCGACCGCAACAACACTTCGCCGCTTTATCAGATGTTTTATCAATCCTATCGGGATCGCTTCGGGCATGAGCCGGGTTTTGGCGGCACTGCCGCGTTCGATGCCGCCAATGTGGTGCTGGACGCCCTCGCCAGACAACCCCCTGGGCAGAACCTCAAGCAAACGGTGTTGGCGATGCGCCGCTTCGCGGGGGTCCAGAATCCGGTGATTTTCGATGACTTCGGTGATGCCCAGCGCAAGATCTTCATTACTACGGTGTCGGGAGGGCGATTCATTGTGGCCGAGTAAGGGGGCAGCGCGAATCTGGCCGCTGCGGCGCTGGCTGGCGCTGCGGTTTGCGCTGGTGGGAGCGCTGCCGCTGATGGTTGTCGCCGTGCTGGCGTGGCGAGTGTTGGCGCCGCAGCTCCATACCGACCTCGAGCAGCACCACCAAGCGCTGGCCCGGGCCGTAGCGGGTCAGGTGGAAACCTACCTGCTCGGCGCCCAGCGTCAACTGGATGCGGTCGCGGGCTTGGTGCGCAATCTGGGTTACCGGCCCGCGCCCTACTGGTTTGGACTGCTGGATGCGCATATCAGCACGGGGCCGGCGTTCGAGGCGATCTACCTGGTTGACGCCGCCGATGCAGTGCATTCAGTCGGTCTGCCCGAATCTCAGCGGAGTCGGCGCGAGGATCTGATCGGGCTGGATTTATCCCAACGCGATTTTCTGCGTCAGGCGCGTGCGCATAACACGGCGATCTGGTCGGAAACCTTCCTGTCGGCCGTGACTGGGCGGCTGGCGGTGGCATTGGCGGTTCCAGTGTCTGAGCAATTGATCATCGGCGAGATCGCCATCGAGCCGTTATCGGCCTTCATCAATCGCCTGCCTGATGAGTCGGGGCTGTTCACTCTCCTCGACCGCCATAGCCAAATTATCGCCGACTCCCGACAAGTCCTGGGTGGTCAGCAACTCAACCTGAGCCATTTGCCCATTGTCAGCGACGCCCTGCGCGGACGCTTTGCGATCCACAGCTTCGATTTTGGCGGTGAGACGGTCATTGGAACCGCCGTTGAGGTTCCAATGACCGGATGGATCGTGCTGGTCACCCAACCCCATCGCCAAGCCTTTCAGCAAATCATAGTCACGCTGTGGGTCATGGCGGTTGGTGTGGGCATCGCGCTGCTGCTGGCCATGGGCGCAGGATGGGCGCTGGCCCGCGATTTCTCGTGGCGCTTCGACTGCTATACGGATCTGGCTCACGCCGTTGCCAGCGGTGACTATGACCGGTCATGGCCGTCATCCCGCATTGCCGAATTCGCCGACCTGGCGAGCGATCTCCAGCAAATGTCATTAGCGATCCGCCAGCGCGAACAGGCGCTGGTCGCCAGCGAAACGCGGTTTCGTGATCTGTCGGCGATGGCCTCGGACTGGTTTTGGGAACAGGACGAGCAGTTTCGGTTTACCTATTTTTCCAGCGGGTTAGCGCAGAACCGGACCATCCTTCCCGGTATATTGGGCAAGACCCGCTGGGATCTGACCACCAACCTGACCCCCGAACAATGGGCGGCGCACCGTGCGGTGCTGGAGGCTCGCCAGCCGTTTCGGGAGTTTGAATACTGCTACATCGGCCCCAATGGGGAGCGCTGGATTAATATCAACGGACAGCCCATGTTCGACGAGGCCGGGCGCTTCACCGGCTATCGCGGCACTGGCCGCGATGTCACCGAGTACCGGAAGGCCGATCAGGCGCTGCGGCAGTCCGAGGAAAAATTCGCCAATATTTTTCTTACCACCCCTGACGTGGTGGTGATCTCGCGGGCGCGGGACGGATTGTTGCTGGAGGTGAATCCGGGGTTTGAAGCGGTCACCGGCTACCGTCGGGTGGATGCCGTTGGCCGAACCACGCTGGAACTGCAGCTGTGGGCCGATCTTGCCGAACGGGAACGGCTGATCAGCGACCTGCGGCTGTACGGTCAGGTCCTGTATCGCCATTTCACCTTTCGGCGTAACGACGGCGCTCTGCGCACCGGCCTGTTTTCCGCGCGCCCCATCACTGTCAACGAAGAATCCTGCCTGCTGTTCGTCATGCAGGACATCACCGAGCGCCAGCGGGCCGAGGAGGCGCTACGGGTGAGCGAGATGAGGTATCGGTCATTATTCGAACGCGCCAACGATGCGATCTTCGTGGTGGATAAACGGACCGGGCGCTATCTGGACGCCAATCGCGCCGCCGAACGCCTGACCGGACGATCTCGCGCCGAAATCATCACGCTCAGCATTACCGATCTCACTCTGCACGATGCGCCCAAACGCCTGATCCAGGTTGTGGAAGCGACCGAAACGCTTCCATTGGGCGAGGTCGTTTATCTGCAACCCGATGGCACCGAACGCATCGCCCGGCTCAGCACGGTTCCCGTCAGCGACGTCATCGTGTTTGGCATGGCGCACGATATCACCGAAATCAAGGTTGCTGAACAGCGTATCGAACACCTGGCCTATTACGATGCTCTGACCGATCTGCCCAACCGGGCGCTGCTGAATCAGCGGGCCGAACTGGCGCTGGCTCTGGCGGCACGTCACCGCACCGGGCTGGCGGTGCTGTTCCTGGATTTGGATCACTTCAAGGATGTTAACGACTCGCTCGGCCACGCCGAGGGCGACGCTCTGCTGATCCAGGTTGCGGCGCGGCTCCAGGAAATGACGCGGGAGACCGATACCGTCTGCCGGCTGGGTGGCGATGAATTTGTACTGCTGCTGCCCGACGCCGATCAGGAGAGCGCGTTGCAGGTCGCGGACAAGGTACTGACCGCGCTCCGCCAGCCGTTCCCGCTGGCTGGTCATCATCTGCGGGTCACCGCATCTATCGGCATCGCGCTTTATCCTCATGACGGCCAGAATGTCAACGATCTGCTGAAAAATGCCGATGCCGCCCTGTATCAGGCCAAGCAGGATGGGCGTAACACTCGGGTGTTCTACGCCCGCGAAATGAACGTCGCCACCTTTGAACGGCTGGTGCTGGAATCGGAACTGCGCAAGGCTATCGCCGCCGGCCAGTTGCGCGCCTATTACCAGATCAAGGTGCGCCTGAGTGACGGCCAGTCGGTTGGAGCCGAAGCCCTGGTGCGCTGGCTGCATCCCGATCATGGCCTGATCCCGCCGGGACGCTTTGTCCCACTAGCGGAAGCCAGTGATCTGATTGTCGAACTGGGCGACTGGATGCTGGCGGAAATCTGCGGACAACTGGCGAAATGGCGTGACGCTGGCCTGCCGCCACGGACCATCGCGGTTAACTTGGCCGCCCGCCATTTCCGCGATGCGGGACTGGCGGCGCGGATTCAGAGCCTGCTCGCAGCCTACCAGCTCCCGCCACAGGCGCTGGAACTGGAATTGACCGAATCCAGTCTGCTCGAAGCCGGGCCTCAGACGGCTGAAACCTTGCTGGCGCTGGAACGACTGGGAGTGGGTCTGGCGATTGATGACTTTGGCACCGGCTATTCCAGCCTAAGCTACCTCAAACGTCTTCCGATCACCGCGCTGAAGATCGATCAGAGCTTCGTGCGCGATTTGGTCACTGACCCCGATGACCGTATTCTGGCCGCTACCATTGTGGCTCTTGGCCATAGCCTGGGACTCAAGGTGGTGGCTGAAGGGGTGGAAACCGATGAGCAGCGCCGCATCCTGCTTAGTCAGGGCTGCGATTTGGCCCAGGGTTATTTCTTCGGGCAGCCCGTGCCTGCTGAGGAGTTCGGCGCGGGGCCGCAGCGATTCCTGTAGTTGCCTTGTACCGTTGGCGACAATCACTACCCTCCTACGGTGACATCCGTCAGCGTTCGGCAGCGGGTTGCCGCTCACGTTCGAGGAGTTGCCGCAAGCGCTGCTGCTCGTCCAGCGCGACCTTGATTTCACCGCGCAGGGTTTCGGTAGCAAGCAGGGCATCAAGGTATTTATTTTCAATGGCTTGGAGTGCAGCACGAAGTTGCCGGACTTCAGCGTCCAGCCCGCGCTGCCGTTCTTCAGCAGTAGCCAGAGCTGTGCGTGCGCCAGCGTTTTCACGCTGTTGAGCGTCCAATCGCGCCTGCCAGGCTTTTGCATGACTTTTCCAGTCCTCCCGTTCATTGGCGAAAATCTGGCGTTCTGCCGCGTGGTCGGCGCGGTTGCGATCCAGCAGTTGCATCAATCGCGCTTCGTTGGCTTCGCCGCGCTGGCGCTCATCGTTAAAGCGTTGCTGGGCTTGCGTCAATTGCTGTTCTCTGTCGGCCCGCGTCTGTTGCAACGCCGCCTCCAGTTGCCCAATCCGTGCCTTGGTCTCGGCACGGATTTGCGCAACGGTTTCGGTCGCCGCCTTAACGCGCTGTTCAGCCGCATAAATGGCGGTTTCGGCGACCGTGCGGCGTTCCTGCTCCACCATCAGGCGATTGGCGAGATCGTGGGCGGTGGTTTGCGCGGCATCAAGGTGCTGACGCAGCTCGCTGGCTTCCGCCTGCGCCTGCCTTTGCTCAGCGATAGCAGCGTCACGGATTTGTTCAGCCTCGGCGACCGCTTGAATCGCAGCCGCTCGCTGCTGCTCAAATGCGGCTTCGGCGTGCTGCACGGCTATTTTCCAAAAGGAATCCAGCGCAGTCATCACCGCATCCGGGATACTGGGCGGCAAGATGACCTTTGGCGATTCCGCCATGCCCCGCTGCCAGCGTTTCAGGTGTTCGCTGATGGTGGTGTTGCTACCGGTGCCAAGCTGTTCGCGCACCCGTTGGATGGTGGGATGGAGACCATGCCCAAGCAATGTCTCGGCAGCATTTTTGACTTCTTCATAGTGGATTCCAGAACGGGCCATGACTCAGCGGTCTCCAGTGATGCCCATAGGGTGAAAATTTTTGGGTGGTCCTGAAATTTGAGTGATTTTAAATTGAGGTGTGGTGCGTCAACAATTACAAAGAGTAGAATTATAGTGATGAATAAAATACCAGATCGCTCCGATATGATTTTCGATCTTTTTGGAAAAAGGGTAGTGCCACAGACTGAGTGATTTATGAAGCCAATAACTGTGTATGAATTTTGGCATTGTAATGATGTATAAAATACAAGATGGAACTCATATGATTTTCCAGTCTCCTAGAAAAACAGGGCTTTCGCTTGACTACTATATATAGTGTATATCTAACCAATAAACCTCTATATATAGTAGAAAAACAGCCCATAAGCGAACGTCCTGAAAAAGAAAGTGTTTTTCTCACCAATCGACAGACCCGTTGTCTTAAGGTATTGTTGAATCTTTCAAGATGATTCGTTAAGCCGGTTTCTTTACCTACCGCCGAGAGACGTTGTTTAGGAAAAACGAGTTGATAAGCCTCCCAAAAATCAGGGTAACAGATGGCCTGTTGACGGTATGTTTCAGGTAAGGAATCCCACAAGCATTGAGTACTCTGTACACTTCTATCACCGATATGATAACCGACTTTTTCTCGTGTATGACGATCCATGTCCAACCAAACCCATTGTTTATTTCCAACAAAAGACCACATTTCGTCACATTGGACTGTCCGTGTTCCTTTCGATTTTTTTGAATATCGACGCGCCGTGGGACTTCTTGGTATTTCCGATTGACATCACTTTGCAGCCCACGCTCTGAAACTTCAACGACTCGTGACTACATTTGATGAATGACATTTTGGACAAATCATAGCTCTGTAACCTTTCCCTTAATTGGAATTTAAC
Source organism: Competibacteraceae bacterium UBA2788 (assembly GCA_002352185.1). Classification (GTDB taxonomy): domain Bacteria; phylum Pseudomonadota; class Gammaproteobacteria; order Competibacterales; family Competibacteraceae; genus Contendibacter. The sequence goes on along the minus strand of DEHY01000009.1, from coordinate 8,522 downwards.
CATAGAGTACTTGTTAATCACTACTTTTTACAGGACTACCGATTGTCGAAACTGAACTGCGGGCCAAGGGCACCGATCTTCATGCTGCCGCCGCGATTGGCGATACCGTCGGCGACCCGTTCAAGGACACCTGCTCAGTGGCGATGAATCCGATCATCAAGTTCACTACCCTGTTTGGCTTGCTCGCAGTTGAAATGGCGGTCGGCCTTAAAGCCCAAGGCCACCAAACCATGGCTTTGACGATGGCGGCTTTGTTCCTGATGATTAATCTCATATTCGTCTATCGCAATTTCTACGGGATGCGCATCACGGTTGCAGTGCCTGATCAAGAGACTGAGGCCTCTCAGGAAGATAATGCTGCGGAAGATGATGTAGTCACGCAGTCGGCTTGATGGCTGTTCTCTCTGGCTGCCCGTGATCAACATGGGCATGAGGAAAATGAAAAGGCCTTCGTCAACGCGAAGGCCTTTTCATTTGAGGCTGCTAACGGGACGAATGCGCTGGACTCTGCTATTTTTGGTAGCTGGAATTTTCAATAATTCCCTCCATCGCTCCAGTGAGGCTCCATTATGTCCAGCCCTAATCCCGCCATTGTCGCCCGAATTGTCGAGGAGATGCGCCGCGCCCGCCGGCTGCTGTTCATCACCGGTGCGGGTATTTCCGCCGACTCCGGCCTGCCAACCTATCGCGGCATTGGTGGACTGTACAATGACCAGACCACTGAAGAGAACTTCTCCATCGAAACCGCGCTGTCCGGCTCAATGCTCGAAGTCAATCCGGCTATTACCTGGAAATATCTGCATCAGATCGAATATTCCTGTCGCGGGGCGCGCTTCAACGACGCGCACGCTATCATCGCCGAGTGGCAGGATCGTTTTGAGGTCTGTGTGCTGACGCAGAATATTGACGGGTTTCATCGCGACGCGGGCAGCCGCAATCTGATTGAAATTCATGGCGACATTCACGATCTGCTATGCACCCGCTGCAACTACGCAGCCACCGTGCCGGACTATAGCGGGCTGGAGATGCCACCGTCCTGCCCGCGCTGTCACGCGCTGGTGCGACCACGGGTGGTGCTGTTTGGCGAAGCGCTGCCGTCCCCCGAGATTCAGCATTTGTACGCAGAACTGGAGCAGGGTTTTGATCTGGTGTTCAGCATCGGCACCACCAGCGTGTTTCCCTACATCGCCGGCCCGGTGGCGCAAGCCAGCCAGATCGGTACCCCTACCGTGGAAATCAATCCCGGCCAGACGAATGTGAGTCGCTTCGTGGATTACAAACTGACTTCGGGCGCGGCAGTCAGCTTGCGCGCCATCCACCAGGCGTTCCAGCAGGCGCTGAACACGAGACAGGACAGGATGTAGCATCTTGAGCGCATCACATCGCCGGCGCGATATATCCGATAAGACCTGAGAATTACTGGAAAATGCATGGTATAAGAAGCAGGACCCATGAAAACTGCCAACTGTCCTTCCTGCGGCGCCGCGATCAATTTCCGGTCCGCCGTCTCTATCCTGGCCGTCTGCAACTACTGCAAAAGCACCCTGATTCGCCACGATCTGGCGCTGGAAAACATCGGCAGGATGGCCGAACTGTTGCCGGATCCCTCGCTGATTCAAATCGGCGCCGAGGGCGCCTATCGCAAGGCCCGCTTCACCGTGGTCGGACGCATTCAGTTGCGCTATGGGCAAGGTCTCTGGAATGAGTGGTATCTGCTGTTTGAAAACCAGCGCGGTGGCTGGCTGGGCGAAACGCTGGGCAATTACACCGTAACTTCCCTGATCCAGCCCCCCGAACCCTTACCCGCTTTCCCTGAATTGCGCGCCGGTCAAACTCTGACCCTGAGGGGTCGCGCGTTCCAGATTACCAACATCGAAACTGCCCGCTGCATCGCCGGCGAAGGCGAGTTGCCGATCCGGGTCGGTCCCGGTTATGACGCGCCCGTAGTGGATTTGCAGGCTGTCGGCAATGTGTTTGCTACGCTGGATTACAGCGAAACGCCGCCGCTGGTATTCGTTGGCGAGCAGGTGCGCTTTGACGATCTGAAGCTGACCCGGCTGCGTGAGGTGTTGCCAGTCGGATGGGAAACGGACGCCGGCATCAAGGCGCAATCCTTCCAGTGTCCCGGCTGCGGCAGCGCCCTGACCGTCCGCGCCAAGGGCTATACCGAAACCCTGGCCTGCGGCGCCTGCGGTTCGATCATCGACATCACCGACGCAAATTTCCGCATCCTGTCCAAATTCAAGGCCCAGGTTACTCACGAACCGATTATTCCACTGGGCGCGTGCGGCACACTGGAAAACACCGAATACGAAACCATCGGCTATCTGCGGCGGGTAGTGACTGTGGAAGAGGTGGATTATGAGTGGAGCGAATACCTGCTGTTCAATCGCACGCAAGGCTTTCGCTGGCTGGTGGAGTACAACGGCCACTGGAATCTGGTCCAGACCACCACCGAACCCGCGCAGGTCACCGGTTACGGAGCGCAGGGCCGAGCATCCCATCAAGGCCGAAATTACCGGCATTTCCAGACCGCCAAAGCCAGGATCAGCTATGTGTTGGGCGAGTTCTACTGGCGGGTGAAAGTCGGCGAACATTGCGAGGTCAGCGATTATATCGATCCGCCCTTCCAGTTGAGCCTGGAACGGACCAATAAGGAAATCATCTGGTCATTGGCGCACTATGTCGAACCGGGCGCGATCAAGGCCGCATTCGCACTCGAACAACCGCTGCCGATACGCAGCGGCGTGGCTCCCAACCAACCCTCGCCCTACGCGGCGCAGCGGCCCAAATTCCGGCGACTCCGCCGGCTGTTTCTGGGATTGCTCATCGTCGGTCAGATCGTGACCCTCGCGCTGTCCTCCGATCAGCAGGTGCATCAGCAGACCTTTATATTCGATGCAGCCGCCAGGGACAAAACGCTGACCAGTGAACCGTTCGCCGTGAGCGGGCGCGACTCGAATCTGGTCATTCGCGCCGAAACCAACCTCGATAACAACTGGATTTATCTGGATCTGGCCTTGATTGAGCGTGAAACCGGCGCCAGTTACGCCATAAGCCGCGAGATCAGCTATTACCAGGGAGTGGACGAGGGGGAAAAGTGGTCGGAGGGCAACGCCGGCGACGAGGCGGTGCTGTCCGAAATTCCGGCGGGTATCTACTACTTGAGCGTCGAGGGGGAATTGCCGCCCACATCCCCAACCGTGACCTGCACCTTGACGATATTCCGCGATACGCCAAGCTGGGCCAACTTCTTCCTGGCGCTTTTGGGGCTGCTGATTGCGCCGCTGTTCTTTGGTTGGCGGGCGCGGGCCTTCGAGCGTACCCGCTGGGCGGAAAGCGATTATGGCTCGTCCGGCAAGAGCAAGGACGATTGAACCATGGAATCCGGGAGAGACCGCTCATGCTGTATCGCAGCTATCTGATCAGTGGTGTGCTGATTCTGGCGCTCTTCGCCACAGCCCAATACCGGGGCTGGAGCGTTTTCAGCGCCAGCGAAGCAAAAAGCCCGCCGGGCACGGCGCGGGGCGTTTATCACAAATGATTGGGAGAAATATGGATATTCTCAGATATTTTATAGACTTAAAGTTAAGCAACCCCACGAGGCGGCCTGTGCCATAATCAGTATTGGCTGCCTGATCCGCTCCGAAGCAGCGGATTGCAGGCTGCATGATTCTTATCGTTCCCTACTTCCCGGAATCCGGATCGTCATGCCCGAACTCATTATTTACTTCCACAAGCCCGCCGGCTGGGCGAATACCGTTCATGTTCATTACTGGAATATCCAGCCTGGCGCTCAGGCTTCGACCTGGCCGGGCGTGCCGATGACGGCGGAAGCCGACGGCTGGTTCGTCCACCGGATCAAGGGCGCCGAAGCCGCAAGTCTGGTCTTCAACGATGACAGTCGTCATCAGACCGGCGATCTGCGGCTCGAACGCAGCGGGTTTTACGCTAACGGTCGCTGGCATGAAAGTCAGGCTGAAGCCGAAGCTGGCCTAAGCAGCGCCAGCGATGCAAACCAGGCATCGGCGCCGGTTATGGCTGCTCCGGTTGAGACTCATCCCCCGATTGACCCCTCCGGCCCGCTGGGCGATTTCCGTGAAGAGACCATCTACTTTCTGATCACCACCCGCTTTTACGACGGCGATCCGGGTAATAACTTTTTCTGCCGCGACCGGATCAAGTTCAACCGTGAAACCGGAAAAGCCGAAGACCCGCATTGGCGCGGCGATTTCAAGGGACTGATTCAGCGTCTCGACTACATCCGCGATCTCGGCTTTACCGCAATCTGGATCACCCCGCCGGTGGAGAATCGCAGCGGCCTCGATTATCACGGCTACCATGCTTATGACTGGACCCGGATTGATCCCCGGCTGGAATCGCCCGACGCGACCTATCAGGATTTAATCGACGAGGCGCACAAGCGCGGCATCAAGATTATTCAGGATGTGGTGGTCAATCACTCCTGCCAGTACGGCATTCGCGGCAAGGTTCATATTGACCATCTGCCGATTAAATATTATGTGCCGCAAGGCTCGGAACAAGGCCGGGTCAATCACGGCCCGTATCAAGGCACTCTCGGCAATTACGCTTGGCCGAACCGTGATGATATTGATAATCCGGTTGCGCCGGAATGGTATCGGGAGCGGCATAATTCCGACCCGGAAGGAAAAATCCCGCTGGTTGATCCCAAGACCGGAGAGACCGTGCCCAAGCCCGGTTATAACCCAGGCCGCTTCTTCGGCATTGACGCTAATAATCTCGATCCCGAATGGTACATGCAGGAGGGTTTTATTTGCGGCGGCGACTGGGAAAGCGCGGCGGTGCAACGGAAACATATCGCCGGGGATTGCATTAACCTCGCCACCGACCGGCAGAACGTCAAGGATTATTTAATCGGCTCCATCAACCGCTATCTCGATATGGGGGTGGATGCGCTGCGCATTGACACCGTGAAACATGTCGAGCGCGACAATCTGCTGGAATACGTCAACGCCTGGAAAGCGCATAAGCCGGGGCTGTTCGTATTCGGCGAAAATCTGGTGAAAGGCTATGGCTGGGGCGATATGGGCGGCGGCGACAACGGCCCGTCGTTTATTCGCCCGTGGTGGTACACCCGGCTGGGTCACGATCCGCGCAATCCGCATTCCGGCGGCGATTCAGGCTTTCCCATGCTCGATTTCGGCCTGTTCTCGACCTTCCGCGATAATCTGAGTCGCGGCAGTTATGACGGCGTCGGGCGGGTATTGGAGATGGACTGGATTTACGGTAATGCCTCCACGCTGGTGACCTTCCTGCAAAACCACGATGTGGGGCCGGACAATGATTTCCGCTTCCGCTTCAAGGGCGAGCAGTGGATGGCGGCGGCGGCCTATAACCTGTTGTGGACGGTGCGCGGCATTCCCTGCCTGTATTACGGCGAGGAAATCGAGTTCATGAAGGGCGCGCCGCAGGATGTAATCGGCAACGATGACACTTTGGATACTACGGGTCGCGCCTATTTTGGCGATCATCTCACTGACCAGCGCATCAACGAGACACAGAATAATCCGCTGTACAAGCATCTCCAGCGGCTTAACCAGATTCGCCGCCGCATTCCCGCCTTACAAAAGGGGGCGATGAGCCACGTTAACGAGTGGGGCAGCGGCATCCGTTTTGTCCGCGACCACAACCATGGCGAGAGTTATGCGGTGGTCGGTCTCGCCATTGGCGGCGACCAGCATATTGAAGTGGGCGATATCCGCAACGGGGTTTATCGTGATGCGGTGACGGGCAATGAAATCACTGTGAACCACGGTCATCTCTCCTTCTCGGTGCGCGGCAACTCCGCCGGGATTTATGTGCTGAATGGGCCGGGCAAGATCGGGACTGACGGGGCTTATCTGCGATAGGCGATGATGGCTCACTGCCTGTCTGATCCGACACATGGATCTTGATTATCCTGGGGTTGCCACCGGAAACCCCATAAAACCCGATTGCAAAGAGAACGCATTATGCCCCTGCTTTCCCTGATCCATGCCCGCCTGGATGAAACCGTCGTTCGGGCGCTGCGGGTTGCCGTACATGTTGATGATTACTGGAACTGCGATGTCGGCGGAAAACTGGCGGGCGCGACGGGGAGCGTGCAGAGATGACCACTCCGACGGCGAGGACGGCGCTCAAGACATTCGACTCCGCCCGTTTCGTCCGCGTTTGCTGGTCTATTTACGCCCTCCTGGCGACGTCCTACATCCTGGTTTTTTTTCACCGGATTGCTCCGGCGGTGGTCTCCGCTGACCTGATGCGGGATTTTGGGGCTACGGGGGCCGCGCTGGGGTCGCTGGCGGCCATGTATTACTACCTCTATACCGTCATGCAAATCCCGGCGGGGGTGCTGGCGGATACGGTGGGCGCACGGCTCTCGGTGACGCTGGGCAATGGAGTGTCCGGCATCGGCTCCATCCTGTTTGGCCTGGCGGACACGTTCTGGGAGGCGGCGCTGGGGCGGGCGCTGGTGGGGCTGGGCGTGTCGGTGGTGTTTGTGGGGCTGATGAAAAGCAACACCCTCTGGTTCCGGGACCGGGATTACGGATTTATCAGCGGTCTGACCCTGTTGCTGGGCAATGTCGGCGCTCTCCTGGCGGCTGGCCCCCTGGCCGGAGTGTTAACCATCTGGTCGTGGCGCACGGTTTTTGTGGCCCTCGGCGTTCTGGCTTTGGCGCTGGCGGCGCTGTCGTGGATCGGGGTGCGCAATACGCCGGAGGATGCGGGTTTTCCCTCGATCCGGGAGATGGAGGGCAAGGCGCGGCATGAGGGGCGGCAACAGCACTGGTGGCATGATCTGATGGGGGTGTTGGTCACGCCCCGGGTCTGGCCGGGCTTCTGGATCAATTTGGGCATGGCCGGCAGTATGCTGGCGTTTCTGGGTCTGTGGGCGATTCCCTTTCTCCGCGATGTGCATGGTCTGGAGCGATCCGCCGCCTCTCTGTACACCAGCATCGCCCTGGCCGGTTTTGCCTTGGGATCCTTATTCTGCGGCTGGATTTCCGACCGGCTGGGGCGTCGCAAACCACCGCTGGTCATCGGCACGCTGCTGTACGGACTGGCCTGGCTGGGAATTGTCTATGCGCACTGGACACCGGGCGTTCCGGGCATGGCCTGGTTTGCGCTGATGGGTTTCAGTTGCGGGTCGTTTATCCTGACTTACGCCGGGGCGAAGGAGGTCATGGTTCCTGCGCTGTCGGGCATGGCTATCGCTCTGGTGAATACCGGCGTCTTTTTGGGGGCGGCCATCTTTCAGCCGTTGTTTGGCTGGATCATGGATTTGAGCTGGAACGGCGCCATGGCGAACGGGGTGCGGGTGTACGGTTTCGCCGACTACCGGGCCGGTTTTTTCCTGACGCTGGGCGGCGTGGCGCTGGCTATCGTGGCCTCGACCTTTTTGCACGAAACCCGCTGCCGCAATATCACCCTCGGTGACTGACCGTTGCATCAACCATCGTTTTTGGGACGGTTAAATACCGATTAAATGCCGCGCTAAATGATGCAGATGATTTCAGGCTGCGCCCAGATAGTGCCAGGCGCGGGCCTTGAACAGGCAATAGACCGTATCGCCTTCCACCAGTCGCAAGTCGTGAACGGATTTGACGGTGATTTCAGCCAGGATCGGCACGCCAATATCCACTTCCGCCACGATGCGGTCAGCAATGCGCCGTAGATTAAGAATGCGGCCCGGCACCTGATTTTGAATGGTGATTGCGGCCACGGGCTGACGCGCCAGAGCGACGTCGGTAGCGCGCAGCGCGATCCAGGTTGGCGTACCCGGCGGCAGGGTGGACANNCGCGCCAGCCCAAGAACAGGGTCTTGGCGGATCACGTCCAGGAACGGTCCCTGGCCCAGAATGCGCCCCTGTTCCATCACCGCCAGATACGGCGTCAGATACAGGATTTCATTGATCGCATGGCTGACATACAGCATCGGCAGGCGCAATTCATCCCGCACCCGGCGCAGGAACGGCAGAATCTGCTGCTTGCGGCCCTCGTCCAGCGCCGCCAGCGGTTCGTCCAGCAAGAGCAGGCGTGGCGACGCGAGCAGAGTGCGACCCAGCGCCACTCGCTGCCGTTCGCCGCCGGACAGGTGGCGCGGTCGGCGCTGCAACAAGCAGCCGATGTCCAGCAGGTCGAGAATCTGTGCCAGGGTAAAACGCCGCTGCGTCGGCGGCAGCAGCTTGAAGCCATAGAGCAGGTTGTGTTCGACCGAAAGATGCGGAAATAACTGGCTGTCTTGAAACACCAGCCCGACCCGGCGGCGATGGGGCGGCAAATGGATACCGCGCTGGGCATCAAACAGGATCTCCCCATTGAGGCTGATGTGCCCGGTTTGTGGGTGCGCCAAACCGGCGATGGTTCGAAGCAGAGTGCTTTTGCCGCAGCCGGAGGGGCCGAACAGCCCAGTGACCGGCTGCTCCAGCGTCAACGGGCCTTGCAACGTGAATGAGCCTTGCCGTAATTCAAGATTCAGGTCGAGCATGGCGCTATCCGCC
>DEHY01000172.1 GCA_002352185.1 Competibacteraceae bacterium UBA2788 | reverse complement strand
CGGTTGCAGTTCTATGAGTATTTCCACGGCGACACCGGCCAGGGATTGGGCGCGGCGCATCAAACCGGCTGGACCGGCCTGCTGGCGAACCTGGTCATGCGCCGTTACCGGGAAGACATCCCGGCGTTCTGGAGTCAGCAGATAGCGGCCCAAACCACCGACTCCCCTCTCCCCGTGGGAGAGGGGTTGGGGGTGAGGGCGACTCCGGTCGCAAGCGCCGAGGAGGCTTGAGCCATGCTGACCGCAACCGTCGCCGCCGTCCGTCATCGGCGGGCCAATCGCATCGCGGCGTTCCTCCGCCAGGCGGACGATGCGCTGCGCGTCGCCGAGGTCACGCTCTACCCGTTCCTGGATTTGGCGATCCGGCTCTGGCTGGCGCAGACTTTCTGGGTGTCCGGCATTCTCAAGCTGGCCAACTGGGACAACGCGCTCACCCTGGCCACCTACGAATATCCGGTGTCCTGGCTCGACCCGGCGACGGCGGCCACGCTGGGCGTCGCCATCGAAATCGTCGGGCCGGTGCTGCTGGCGCTGGGGCTGGCGACCCGGCTGGCCGCGATTCCATTGTTGATCCTGTCGCTGGTGATCCAGTTCGAGTATCACGCGCTGGATCAGCACCTCTACTGGGCGGCGCTGTTCGGCGGGTATGTGGTGATGGGGGCGGGGCCGCTGTCGCTGGATCGAGTGCTGGGACCGGGTTTGGCTACTTCGGCGCTGCCGCTGGTCAAACCGCTGGGCCGCCTGTACGCCCTCATGACCCGCACTCTCGGCCCACTCTATCTACTCGCGCTGCGTCTCTGGCTGGCGGCCCTGTGGTTTACCCCGGTACTGATCGGACGTTCGCCGACGGAGGCAGCGCTCGGATTCGTCAGCCCCTTGCTGGCCTTGGGGCTGGCGACCCGGCCGGCCGCACTCGGCGCGATGTTGGCGTTGCTCGGCGCGGGCTTCATGGGCGCGGACGAACTCCGTAATCTCGACCGGCTGTATCAGTGCCTCCTGCTGGGACTCATCGCGTTGCGCGGGCCGGGACCGATGGCCGCCGACGCCGTGCTGAAACGGCAACTCGCCCACTGGTTCCCGCCGCTCGAAAGCTGGTCGGACGCGGCGCTGGCGGATGCGCCGCATGTGGTCATCGTCGGCGCGGGCTTCGGCGGATTGAAGGCGGCGCACGGTCTGCGGCGGGCAGCCTGCCGGATCACCGTCATTGACAAGTGCAACTACCACCTGTTTCAGCCGCTGCTCTATCAAGTCGCTACCGCCAGCCTGTCGCCCGCCGACATCGCCACGCCGATCCGGGCGATGTTCCGCGATCAGCACAACGTGCGGGTGATGCTGGGTGAGGCGGCAACCGTGGACGCCGCCGCACGCCAAGTGATCCTGAGCAACGGCAGCCGCGTCGGCTACGACTATCTGGTGTTGGCCACTGGCGCACGCCACAGCTATTTCGGGCGCGACGACTGGGAACCCTACGCTCCGGGTCTGAAGCAGATTGACGACGCCACCGTGATCCGCCGTCGCCTGTTGCTGGCGTTCGAGCAGGCGGAGAACTGCGCCGATCCCGAGGAGCGGCAACAATGGCTGACTTTTGTCATCGTCGGCGGCGGTCCGACCGGGGTGGAACTGGCTGGGGCGATTGCCGAACTGGCTCAGCATGGCCTGGCCGGCGAGTTCCGCCACATCGATCCCGCCAAGGCGCGGGTGGTGCTGGTGCAATCCGCGCCGCGCCTGCTGCCCGCCTTCCCGGAAACGCTCTCGGCGGTTTCGGCGCGGTCGCTGCAAGCGCTGGGCGTGGAGGTTCTGACCAAGAGCCGGGTGGAACAGATTGACGCCGACGGCGTGCTGGTGTCCGGCCAGCGGATCGGCGCGCGCACCGTGTTCTGGGCGGCGGGGGTAATGGCCTCGCCCGCCGCGCAATGGATTCAGGGCGAAGCCGACGCCGCCGGTCGGCTGAAGGTGGGGCCGGACCTGACCGCGCCGGGCTGGCCCAACGTGTTCGCCGTCGGCGACACCACCTTGAGCGCAGCCTGGGACGGCAACCCGGTGCCCGGATTGGCACCGGCGGCCAAGCAGCAGGGCGCTTACGTCGCCCGCGCCATCAGGGCCCGCCTGGAGGGCCATGCGCCACCGCCGCCGTTCCGTTACCGCCACAGGGGCAATCTCGCCACGATTGGCCGACAGGCGGCTGTCGTGGACATCGGCCCATTCCGGCTGAGCGGCGCGCTGGCCTGGTGGCTGTGGGGCGTCGCGCACCTGTTGTTTCTGGTGGATGCGCGCAAACGGCTATCCGTAGCCATTGAGTGGTTCTGGGCCTACCTCACCTTCAAGCGCGGCACCCGGTTGATTACCGGCGGGCGCGAATAGGGAGCATCGCCATGCTGAAGCACACGGTCGTGAGCAAACCGGCGCTGATTACCGTGTATCTCATCGCCTTTCTGCAAGGCTTGACGCTAGTCAGCTTCCCCGCCAGCAGCGCCGTGTTGAAACAGATGCACGGTTTCACCGACGCCCAGTATGGCGCCATTTTTCTGCCGCAGGTTGCGCTGGCGGTGCTGGGCGCGGTGGCGGGCGGAACCCTGGCCCGACGGCTGGGTCTGCAACCGTTGCTATGGTTAACGGCGGTGGGCAACGGACTGTCGCAACTGGCCTTGGCGGCGAGCGTTTGGGTTATACCGGCGCTGGCGTTTCCGACCATTCTGGCGGGCACGGCGCTGCTGGGATTCAGCTTCGGGCTGGGCGGCGCGCCGCTGAACAGCTATCCGCCCCGATTCTTTCCCCGCCACGCGCCGGCGGCGGTAGTCGCCTTGCACACCCTGCTGGGACTCGGCTTGATGGGGGGGCCGTTACTGGTAGAGGGCTTCGGAGGAGTGAATCTGTGGGTCGGTTTCCCCCTGCTGTTGCTGGCTCTGAGCGTGCTGCTGGCGTTGATTGCCGCGACGGTCCGTTTGCCACCGGACGCCAGCGGCGACAACCTGGATCGCCGCGCCACGGAGAAGCCACCATTGAAGTCGAGCGGGTTCTGGATCTTTGCCGCCATCGCGGTCCTCTACGCTTTCGCGGAGGGCGCCTTCAGCAATTGGGCGGTGCTTTACCTGCGGGAAGCCAAGGCCTTGCCGGCGGGCGTGGCGGCGCTGGCTCTGTCGGTATTTTGGGCTGCAATGGTGACGGGACGCTTGCTGGTGGCGGTGCTGGTGGTTCGGGTCGCGCCCCAAGTGATCTGGCTGATGCTGCCGGTGCTGATGGCCGCTGCGTTTTTGCTGTTGCCCGGCGCGAATACGCCCGCGCTGGGTCTGGGGCTGTTCGCGCTGGCAGGTCTGGCCTGCTCGGCCTTTTTTCCGCTGACCATCACGCTGGCCTCAGCGCGATTTCCCAATCAGGTGGCCTGGGTATCGTCCATACTGATCGCTGCACTGATGGTCGGGGTGGGGCTGGGCTCATTCGTGATCGGTCCGCTGCGGGAATGGCTGACTCTGGAGCAGATTTACCGGCTTTCAACTCTTTATCCGATCCTGGTCATCGGGCTGGCCGGGTGGCTGACGGTTTCGCAGCGGCGGTAGTCGGCAT
>DEHY01000180.1 GCA_002352185.1 Competibacteraceae bacterium UBA2788 | reverse complement strand
GCCGGGCTGGCGCAGACTGACATCAAAAGCGCCCTTATCTTTTCCACTTCCGGCCAGATTGGGCTGATGTTTCTGGCCTGTGGGCTGGGATTCTGGCAACTGGCGCTGGTTCATTTGTGCGGTCACGCGGTCTTTCGCGGCTATCAGTTTCTCAGCGCGCCCGCGATTCTGTATCAGCTCCACGGGGAACGCACCCGTCCAGCACCCGCCTTTCTCACCCGGCAACATGGGCTGTATGCGGCGGCGCTGCAACGGTTCTGGCTGGACGATGTGGCGAATTGGGGCGTCATCCAGCCGGTGTATCGCCTGGCGGGTTATTTGAGTGCGTTCGATACCGCAGTGGTGGATCGGGCGACGGGTTTGCCCGCGCCGGCGGTCAACGCCCTGTCGTCGCTGGCTCAATGGGAAGAGCGTCAGATCGGCGCGGGGCGGTTTATGGAACTCCCCGGCGCGGCGCGCCGCCCCTCTTATCCACAGCAGGGAGATCAGGGGATCGTGGGGCAGGTCACTGAATGGACAGCGACGGCGTTCCACCGGGTCGAGGAGCAACTGGTATTCAAGACCGTCGGGCAGGGAATCGTGACCATCAGCCACCAACTGGGGCACCGCCTGAGTCGGGTGGAACGCTGGTTGGGGCGCTCCTGGTCGTGGATTGCGGTGATGGCGGTGATTCTGGCGGCGCTGGTCGGCATTGGCGAGATGGTGCGCGGGAGCGGAGCACAGAGGACGGGGTGGTCGGGCTTTCCGCTGTTGAGCGCGCTGCTCCTGGTTCCCCTGATCGGAATGATTGCAGCCTTGCGAGTGCGGCAGGCGCGGACCGTGTTTGCGCTGGGCTTGATGGGAGCGATTGTAGAACTGATCCTGTCGGTGCTGGCGCTGATCCGTTTTCAGCCGCACGCGCCGGGGATGCAATTTGTCGAACAGGCTGCGATTCTGCCCTGGCTGGGCGTCCACTTGGGCATTGATGGCCTCAGTGTGCTGTTTCTGCCGCTGACGGCGTTGCTGACGCTGTTCGTGATCCTCTACGCTCAACCGCATCATCGGGAACGGCCCGGCGCTTTTGTCGCCAGTGCGCTGGCGCTGGAGGCGGCGCTGATGGGGATGTTCACGGCGCTGAATCTGCTGCAATTCTGGCTGTTTGCGCTGATTGAAGTGATCCCGGCTGCTTTTCTGATCGCGCGCTATGGGACCAGTCCGGGGCGCAGCCGAGCCGCGTGGCAATTTGTGCGATCCATGCTGGGCGGCTTGGCGATGCTGCTGGCCGGGATCGTGCTGCTGGGTTGGAACCATGCCGCTGCGACGAACGGAGCCTGGTCTTTCGACCTGACCACCTTGCTCGAAACGCCGGTGCCGGAAGGGCGGCAATCCTTGATCTTTATCCTGCTGTTTGCGGGGTTGGCGGTGCGGCTGGCGCTGTTCCCCTTGCACTCCTGGCTGCCTATCGTGGCCAAGCACGGTACGGTTGCGATAGGCGTGGTGTTCCTGGTGGGGGTGAAGGTCGGGATTTACGCGCTGCTGCGCTTTGTCCTGCCGCTGCTGCCCGCCGCCGCCCGGCAATGGGACGGGGCGGTGATGGTGCTGGGCTTGACTGGGATGTTATACGGCGCGCTGCTGGCCTTCATCCGCACCGACCTGCGCCGGTTGCTGGCGTTTGCGGTGATCAGCCACACCGGCGCGCTGGTGGCCGGACTGTTTTCGCTGACCTCATCCGGGCTGCGCGGTGGTCTGCTGCTCAGCCTGAATCTGGGCTTGGCGGCGGCGGGGCTGTTCATCGTCGCGGGACTGCTTTATCACCGTCTGGGCACGACCCGGTTTCACCGTCTGGGCGGGCTATTCGACGCCGCGCCGCTGCTCGGACTCACCTTTCTGGTGGTGGTGCTGGGCAGCATTGCCATGCCGGGCACTCCCGGTTTCGAGGCCGCTCACCTGGCGCTGGAGGGCGTATTTGAATCCCGTGGCTGGGGCGTGGCGATTCTCGCCGCTTCCGGCAACGTCCTGGCTGCCGGCTATCTGCTGTGGGCGTATCAGCGGATTTTCCTGGCCCGCAATCCAAAGGGCGTGACGCTGCCCCTGGTCGATTTGCGTTCGCAGGAATTGGTTGTAGCCGGTCTGCTGTGCGCGGTGATCATCGGCGTTGGGCTTTATGCGGATCCGTGGATCGAGATGATTAGCGGCGCGGTGGAAAATGTGACGCAGTTGTTTGAGGCGGGCGGCAGGAGTGTGGACCCTGTGCCCGTTCGGCATTGATCTGGATTGCATCGTGCCGCTTCATCATGCAGCGTGATGGAAACCTCGATCAATATATCTCCGCTTTCCTGGCTGCTCATCCCCAAAGCCACCGGCTGATCGTGGGCTACAGCGGCGGCATGGACTCGCATGTCCTCTTGCACCTGCTGGCGATGCAACGCGAGTTATGGCCGGAACGAACGCTGGAAGCGATTTACGTCGATCACGGGCTGCATCCCGCATCCGCTGTCTGGGGCGGGCATTGCGCTCGCGTTTGCCGGGAATTAAACGTACCGTTCCGCACGCTCCGAATCGACGCCCGGCCTGCGCCCGGCGAAAGTCCCGAAGCTGCTGCCCGTCAGGCCCGCTACGCCGCGCTTGCAGCGGAACTGGAACCGGATGCCGCCCTGCTCACCGCCCACCATCGCGACGACCAGGCCGAAACCCTGTTGCTGCAATTACTGCGCGGCGCGGGGCCGCACGGACTGGCGGCGATGCCAGAGGCGGCGCGTCTCGGCCAAGGCCGGTTGTTGCGCCCGCTGCTGAATGTGGATCGCGCCGCGTTGCTGGCGTATGCCCACGCGCAGCAGCTTCAGTGGATCGAGGACGCCAGCAACGCGGATACCGGCTTCGACCGTAACTATCTTCGTCACCGCATTCTGCCGCTGCTGCGGGAACGCTGGCCCGCCGCGAATCGCGTTCTGGCCCGTTCCGCCCGCCTGTGCGCCGAAACCGCCGGCTGGCTGGATGCGGAAGCGGATGCCGATCTCGCCCGCGTCATGACGGCCCGCCCCGATGCGCTCTCTGTCCCGGCTCTGCGCGAATTGAGCGAACTGCGCCAGCGCAATCTATTGCGGTGCTGGCTGCGCAAGCTCGGCTTGCCCACGCCCGATATTCGGCAAGTGCGGCATATTCTGCACGACACCCTGACCGCCGCCCGTGACCGCCAACCGTGCATTCACTGGCCCGGCGGCGAAGTGCGGCGCTATCGTGACATGCTGTACGCCATGCCGCCGCTTGTCTCGCACGATGGGCAACGAACCTTCCTTTGGCAGCCTGTTGCCAATACATATCCGCCGCTGGAATTGCCGGGATGGGGAATTTTGCAATTGCGGGAAGCGGTGGGCGCGGGACTGCGTTCCGAGATAATGGCCGGAGCAACGCTGACGGTTCGGTTCCGCCGGGGCGGCGAACGGTTCCGGCCCGTGGGCCGGTTGCACCGCCAGGAATTGAAGAAGCTGTTGCAGGAGGCCGGCATTCCGCCGTGGGAGCGGGAGCGGCTGCCGTTGCTGTATCGGGAGGATGCGTTGCTGGCCGTAGTGGGGTTGGGCATCGCCGCCGACTTTGTCGCCGATTCTGGTGAGGCTGGTTGGCAACTTGCCATTTCAAAACTCGTGGGAAAGACCGATGCCTGAAATACTGCTCACACACCGCCTGCACCAGGTCGGTGTTGTCGTCGATGTGTTGGCGAATTTTGTTACAGGTGGTCTTGAGTTCGTGGTCCGGGATGGCGAGTACGGACTGGATGGAGTCAGTGACCGCAGGGTTGGCGGTATCTAAGCGATTCTTCTCCATCCGCTCCATTGCTACCCCAACGGCTGGTTAGCTATAAAGCTCGAAGTGTTCATATAGACAGACCAGATGTTTACCACCCAGTGAGATCCGATGGCCTCGCGCCTCTCTGGTCGGGAGCCTCAATGGTTCGGTGCCGACCTTGGACATGAAGTCGACATAGTCCCGGTAGTTTTTCACTCTAACGTCCAAGGTCAGGGGCGCTGTGCGGCCTTTTTCGCGCAGCGTCCCCTGCACTGAAGGGTTAGGTCTCGCTCTCTTGAAGGACGTTTTCAATGCGTCTGTCTGGAATAAGCCACATTATCGCCACAGCAATATAAATTAGCTGTGCAAGCCAGGTTTGCCAAAAAGCCAGAATTACCGCGATGACGTAGAGTACCAATGAGAATTTTCCTTTCTTATCCTGGCCCACTGCAGCCTTGAGTAGGGATTTCTCACCTTCAGAAGAAATGATTGCATGTTGAAGTATGAAATAGGCACAAGCAGCCATCAATAAAGCCATGCCGTAAAGGGCGCTGGGTAATGCAGCAAAGTGGTTTTCTCCAAGCCAGCCGGTGGCGAAGGGGAAAAGTGAAAGCCAGAAAAGCAGGTGTAAATTGGCCCAAAGAACAGACCCGGAAACCCGCTTTACGGTATGCAACATGTGATGGTGATTATTCCAGTAGATACCAACATAGATAAAGCTAAGAATGTAACTGAGAAAAACGGGTAATAGGGGTAACAAGGCATCAACCGTTTCCCCGTGAGGTACTTTCATTTCTAGAACCATGATGGTGATGATGATGGCAATGACACCATCACTGAACGCTTCAAGACGAGCTTTCCCCATAAATCATGTCCTGTCAGAAAAGTGAAATTGCAGCTAGAAACCTAACGTGAAGCAGATCTCCTAAGCGACGCCTCACTTTGCGTCTATTTTGACGTACAATCACGGCGGGCGCAGACTAACTCATTATTAAATATAAAAAATTAAGCGATAGCCACAACTCTAAATCAGCTCGTCATGGGCGTCAGCCTTGGCATCAACAATGCTGCGGCGCATCTTCCACGAGAAGGCGACCGCCGCCTGCCATGATGACCATTAAAGTAGGGGGATTATGAATGTCAAGTCAGGTTGATCGAGCAGGTTCGCGATAAAATCCGCCTCAACCACGACAGCCTCCGCACCGAACAAGCCTGCGTGGACCGGATTCGGCGCTGCATCCTGTTTCTCTACCATAAGGTACTCGATTAAATACCGGCAAATCATCGTGCAAATCATCGTGCGCGATGGCAAGGGCCAGAAAGACCGACTGACCCTGCTGCCGGAGACCGCTTCAGATGCACTGGGCGGATGTCAGGATTCTGCACGATCAGGAGGAGCGCTATATGGCGAAGCCGCCATTGGCGCTAAACTCCCCGCCTCTGTTCGATCTCTCATTCCTCACCTTCCCACCATGACTAACGCTTTCCTGATCGCCGGCGTGGACGAAGCAGGACGCGGCCCGCTGGCCGGTCCCGTCGTCGCCGCCGCCGTCATCCTCGATCCCGCCCGCCCCATTGCGGGCCTGGCCGATTCCAAAAAACTCAGTCCGGCCCGGCGCGAGCAACTGGCGGCGGAAATCCGCGCCAAGGCGCTGGCCTGGGCGCTGGGCCGCGCCGAAGCGGCGGAAATCGACCGGATCAATATCCTGCAAGCCTCGCTGCTGGCGATGCAACGGGCGGTGGCGACGCTCGGCATCGCTCCAGCACAGGTCTTGGTGGACGGCAACCGCTGTCCGGCGCTGGCCTGTCCCTGTGCAGCGATCATCAAGGGCGACGCCACCGTGCCCGCCATCAGCGCCGCCTCGATTCTGGCCAAGGTGGCGCGGGATGCGGAACTGCGCCGGTTGCATGATTGTTATCCACAGTATGATTTCGCCCGCCACAAAGGCTATCCAACCGCCGCGCACCGGGAAGCGCTACGCCGTTACGGCCCCTGTCCCGAACACCGCCGCTCCTTCGCCCCCGTCCTCGCCGCCTTGCAAACCGTCATCGAAACATCAACATGACCGCGCCGTTCGTCCATTTGCGCCTGCACACCGAATACTCGCTGGTGGATGGGCTGATCCGAATCAAGAGTCTGGTCAGGCAGGTTGCCGCCGCCGGAATGCCCGCCGTGGCAGTGACCGACATGAGCAACCTGTTCGCCCTGATCAAGTTCTACAAGGCTGCGCTGGGCGCCGGAATCAAGCCCATCATCGGCGTAGACGCCTGGGTGCGGCGGCATGATGCAGAACCGACGCGGCTGGCGCTGCTGTGCCAGAACCTGATCGGTTATCGCAACCTGACCCGGCTGGTCAGCCGCAGCTTTCTTGAAGGCCGGCAGCGGGGCCTGCCGACCATTGACTATGCCTGGCTGGCCGGGAACACCGATGGTTTGATCGCGCTGTCCGGTGGCCGCGAGGGCGAACTCGGCCAGGCGCTGCTGAACGATCACCGGGAGCAGGCGGAAATCGGGCTGGCGGAATGGCGGCGCCTGTTCCCGGAGCGGTTCTATCTGGAAGTGCAGCGCACCGGTCGCCCGCAGGAAGAAGAGTATCTGGACGCGGTGGTGGAGTTGGCGGCGGCGACCGGGACTCCGGTGGTGGCGACCAATGCAGTGTGCTTTCTCCAGCGCGGCGATTTCGAGGCCCACGAAGCGCGGGTCTGTATCCACGACGGGGTGACGCTGGACGACCCGCGCCGGCTGCGCCGTTACAGCGATCAGCAATATCTGCGCACNNGTGTTGCCGGATTTTCCGGTGCCGGAAGGAATGACCACCGCCGCCTGTTTCTCGACTCAGGCCCGCGCCGGGCTGGAACAACGGTTGCCACGGCTGTTTGACCCTGCCGCGCCCGATTTCACCATCCGCCGCCAGCCTTACGACGAGCGGCTGGAGCAGGAACTCGGCGTCATCATCCAGATGGGTTTCCCCGGCTATTTCCTGATCGTCGCCGATTTTATTCAGTGGGCGCGGGCGCATGGGGTGCCGGTTGGGCCGGGGCGCGGCTCCGGCGCTGGATCGCTGGTGGCCTATGCGCTCGGCATCACCGATCTGGACCCGCTGGCCTATGACCTGCTGTTTGAGCGCTTCCTGAATCCCGAACGGGTGTCGATGCCGGATTTCGACATTGATTTCTGCATGGAAGGGCGCGACCGGGTGATTGAGTACGTCGCCCAGCGCTACGGGCGCGACCGGGTGTCGCAGATCGCAACCCATGGCAGCATGGCGGCCAAGGCGGTGGTGCGCGACGTGGGCCGGGTGCTGGGCCATCCCTACGGTTTCGTAGACCGCATCGCCAAGCTGATTCCGTTTGAACTGGGGATCACGCTGGACAAGGCCATCGAGCAGGAAGCCGAGTTGCGGCGGCTGTACGAAAATGACGAGGAAGTGCGGACGCTGCTCGATCTGGCCCGCTCGCTGGAAGGATTGGCGCGCAACGTGGGCAAACACGCCGGCGGCGTGGTGATCGCGCCGTCTACGCTGACCGATTTCGCGCCGCTGTACTGCGAAGAGGGCGATTCCAGCCTGATCACCCAGTTCGACAAGGACGACGTGGAAGCCGCCGGGCTGGTCAAGTTCGACTTTCTGGGGCTGCGCACCCTGACCATCATTGATTGGGCGGTGCAGACCATCAACCAGCAGCGAGCGACGACGGGCGAGGCCGCGCTGGATATTTCCGCCCTGCCGCTGGGCGACGCCAAAACCTTCGATCTGCTCAAACGCTATCAGACCACGGCGATTTTCCAGTTGGAATCCAGCGGCATGAAGGATCTGATCCGCCGCCTGCAACCGGACTGCTTTGAGGAAATCGTGGCGCTGGTGGCGCTGTTTCGGCCCGGCCCGCTGCAATCGGGCATGGTGGACGACTTCATTGACCGCAAGCACGGCCACGCCCGCATTGAATATCCCCACCCAGCGCTGGCAACCATTCTCAAGCCCACGTTTGGCGTCATCCTCTATCAGGAACAGGTGATGCAAATTGCCCAGGTGCTGGCGGGATACAGCCTGGGCGGGGCGGATTTGCTCCGGCGCGCCATGGGCAAGAAAGACGCCGAGAAGATGGCCAAGCAGCGCGAAGGCTTCGTCAATGGCGCCAAGGCCCGTCGGGTCGAACCGGAAACGGCAACCTATATTTTTGATTTAATAGACAAATTTGCAGGTTACGGTTTCAACAAGTCGCACAGCGCCGCTTACGCCCTGGTGTCCTACCAGACCGCCTGGCTGAAAGCGCATTATCCGGCGGCGTTCATGGCGGCGGCGCTGTCGTCGGATATGGACAAAACCGATAAGGTGGTGATCCTGATCGAAGAATGCCGTCGCATGAACCTGACGCTGGCCCCGCCGGCCATCAACACCTCTGAATACCGTTTTACGGTCGGTGCATCCGGCGAAATCCGCTACGGCCTGGGGGCGATCAAGGGCGTCGGCGAGAGCGCTATCGAGGCGCTGATGCAGGAGCGGCAACAAGGCGGGCTATTCCGCGATCTGTTCGACCTGTGCCAGCGGGTGGATTTGCGCAAGCTCAACCGCCGGGTGCTGGATTCGCTGATCCGTTGCGGGGCCTTTGACGCGCTCGGCTCCAACCGGGCGACGCTGACGGCGCAATTGCCGGAGGCGTTGCGACTGGCCGAACAGCATTCCCGCAATGACGCCGCCGGCCAGAACGATATGTTCGGACTCGCCGCTGCCGGGAAAGCGCCGACACGGCCATTGCATGTTGCCAAAGTGCCTGAATGGGACGAGGAGGAGCGGCTGCGCGGCGAGAAGGAGACGCTGGGGGTTTATCTGACCGGCCATCCCGTCCACCGCATCGCGGCGGAACTGGCGGCGCTCGGCGCGGCGCGGCTGCACGATCTGACCGAGAATGGGGGAAGCCTGCGCCGGGGCAGCGACCGCTCGGTAACGGTCGCCGGACTGGTGGCGAGCCTGCGCACCCGCAACGCCAATCGGGGCGGGCGGATTGGTTTCGTCACTCTGGACGACGGCAGCGGGCGGCTGGAGGTCCGCATCTTCCCGGAAGTGTATGAGCGGCACCGGCAGTTGATCGTCGAAGACGCCATTCTGGTGGTGCAGGGCGCGCTGGGCTGGGATGAATTCAACCAGGCCATGCGCCTGAACGTCGAACGGGTGCTGGATCTGGACGGGGCGCGCGCCGAGTTTGCCCGTCGGCTGTGGCTGCGGCTGGATGCGCAGCAGTGCGCAACGGGAATGCTGCGGCAACTGGCGAAGGTGCTGGCCGAACATCGCCCCGAGGGGCGCTGTGCAGTGTGGGTGGAATATACCGGCAGTGGGGCGCGGGTGGGGCTGGCGTTCGGCCAGCACTGGCGGGTCAGACCCAGCGAAGCGCTGCTTAAACAGCTCCGCGAACTGGTCGGCACAGAGCGGGTGCGATTGCGCTATGAGCAGCAACCGGCTGCGGATCGCAACAGCCTGGGTTAAAGGCGCGTTTGCCGTGTTTCATCCCGGGCGGTGAACGGGTTGCTGTTTCACCCGTTGGACCGCCGCACGCGCCAGTTCGTCTACCCGCTCGTTTTCAGGATGGCCGCTGTGGCCGCGCACCCATTCCCATTCCACCTGGTGTGGAGCCAGGGCGACTTCCAGCCGCTGCCATAAATCCATGTTCTTGACCGGCTGCCGGTCAGCCGTTTTCCAGCCGCGCCGCTTCCACGCCGCCAGCCATTCCGTCATGCCCTTCATCACGTACTGGCTGTCGGTGCAAATCCGCACCCGCATCGGCTGCTTGAGCGCCTCCAATCCGCTGATCACCGCCAGCATTTCCATGCGGTTATTGGTGGTGGCGGGTTCGCCGCCGGACAATTCCTTCTCATGCTCCCGGTAGCGCAGCAACGCCCCCCAGCCGCCAGGGCCGGGATTGCCGGAACAGGCGCCGTCAGTGAACAGGTTCACCACCTCGTTCTGCGCTGCATTCCCGTTCACGCGACCACCTCCAGATTCAGCGCGGCGGCGAGCAATGCCTGGGTATAAGGATGCTGCGGACCGTCGAATACCCGCCGTGCCGGACCTGCTTCCACCACCCGACCGTTTTTCATCACCAGCAGATGATTTGCCAGGGCGCGCACCACCCGCAGATCGTGGCTGATAAACACATAGGCCAGCCGGTAACGGCGCTGCAACTCCCGCAGCAGGTCAACGATCTGCGCCTGTACCGATACGTCCAGCGCGCTGGTCGGCTCGTCCAGAATCAGCAGGCGCGGTTGCAGGGCCAAGGCGCGGGCGATGGCGATGCGCTGGCGCTGACCGCCGGAAAATTCATGCGGATAGCGATCCTGCGTATCCGGATCCAGGCCGACTTCTTCCAGCGCCTGAACAATCCGGGCGCGGCGGGCGGCGCGGTCGCCGGCCAGACCATGCACCAGCAAGCCTTCTTCAACGATCTCGCCCACCGACAATCGGGGGCTGAGCGAACCGAACGGATCCTGAAAGACGATCTGCATGGCTTTGCGCAACGGGCGCAGCGCCCGGCTGTGCAGTCCGTCTATCCGCTGACCCTCGAACCGAATTGCGCCCGCGCTGGACAATAAGCGCAGCAGCGCCAGTCCCAGCGTGGTCTTGCCGGAACCGCTCTCGCCGACCACGCCCAGTGTCTGCCCTTCCCGCACGCTGATGCTGACGCCATCCACCGCTTTGACGTGAGCCGCCACCCGCCCAAACAGGCCGCGTTTCAGCGGAAACCAGACCCGCAATTGCTCGCTGGACATCACTTCCGGCGCATCGGGCGCATCGGGCGGCGGTTCGCCCCCGGGTTCGGCGGCCAGCAATTGCCGGGTGTAGAGATGTTGTGGATGGGCGAAAAGATCGGCGACTGCGCCGGTTTCCACCACCTCGCCGGCGCGCATGACGCACACTCGATCCGCTATCTTGCGGACGATGCCGAGGTCGTGAGTGATGAACAGGATCGCCATGCCCAGCCGCGCCTGCAATTCCTTCAGCAGCTTGAGAATCTGTGCCTGGATGGTGACATCAAGGGCGGTGGTCGGCTCGTCGGCGATGAGAATGTCGGGATCATTGGCCAGCGCCATGGCGATCATCACCCGCTGACGCTGCCCGCCGGACAGTTCATGCGGCAAGGCGTTCAGCCGGTGGGCGGCATCGGGCAGACCGACCCAATCCAGCAATTCCAGAATCCGCGCCCGCAGCCGGGCGCCGTTCAACCCTTTATGCAGGATCAGCGTTTCACTGATCTGCTTCTCAATCGAGTGCAGCGGATTGAGCGAGGTCATGGGTTCCTGAAACACCATTGCGATTTGATTGCCGCGCACGGCGCGCAACCGATCCGGGGCCGCGCCCAGCAGCTCCACGCCGCGCAGGCGGATACTGCCGCCGGGATGGTGGGCGTGGGGATACGGCAGCAGTTGCAGCAGCGACAGCGCCGACACCGATTTGCCGGAACCGCTTTCTCCAACCAGTGCCAGCGTTTCGCCGCGATTCAGAGTGAAGGAAACCTGTTTGACCGCCGCCGTCGCGCCGAAGGATACCGACAGGTTGCGAACTTCGAGGAGGGGAAGCGTGGCGTCCACCTATTCGCTCCAGTTGACCAGGATCAGCGGAGCGGCGATACGCTGGTAATGGCGGATGTTGTTCGTGACCAGAACGGCGCTGGCCGATAGCGAATGCGCTGCAATCATCATATCCATTTCCCCGATGGGCTGGCCGGTTGTAACCAGTTGGTAGCGGATATCGGCGTAAAAATCCGCCGCGTCCGCATCCCAGGGCAGCACTCGCACGATTTTGAGCAAGTGGCGCACAGCCAGGTGCAGCCGATGTTCAGGAGGCAGCCGCTTCAATCCGTACAGCAATTCGGCGTGCGTCATCACCGAAATGCAGACATTGGCCGGTAACAGGGTCGCCAGATGGGCNNTCCGCGAATAGATCACGCTCGTGCGGAATCACATTCAGCGGACGTTCGGCCATGAAATCGTCGGACGCCTCGATGCTATGGATCAGGGCGAAAAATTCGTCCCACGCCTTCGCCCCCGGACGGGTTGAAAGCACCACATCCCCACTCGCCGCGTCGCGGGTGATATAAATCTCTTCACTCTCGAAGCGGAATTCAGCAGGCAGGCGAACGGCCTGGCTGCTACCGTTCTTGAACAGGCGGGCAATGCGCGTTTCGAGCATGACAAGCTCCAGCAAGCGAAGAGATATGCGCCAGCATAGACGGGCCAGGCGCAGTCAGCAACTCCCGTAATTGCGCTTCCCGCTCCGGCGGCGGCAAGCGTCCGAGGACTTCCGCCGCCTGATAGAAAGCCGCGAAATCCCGTCCTTCCCGCTGGTACAGTGCAACGAACGCCGGCACCCAACGCTGATAGGTGCTGTGACCGGCCAGTTTGGCGTTGTTCAAATCCTGCTCGAACCAGCGGTCGTAACCGGCATAGCCGCCCCAACCCTGTTTCAGTTCCCGGTAGCGCGTACGCAGTTCGGCCAGAATGCGTTGTTTCCCAACCCGTTTTTCAGCATCGGACTGAGACGAGGCGTACACCGCCGCCAATGCCTCTCGGCTCGCCGTCACCCGCTGTGAAAATTCCTGCCGACGACGATGATCCGCTGCGTATTCCTCCTGATCACGCGCCGTGCCTCGTTGCGCCAGCCAGCGCTCCACCCCCAGTTGACCCACGGCGGTCGCAAAGGCTTCATTAAAGGCGGTATCGTCGGCGATATACAGCCGTTGATGGGCCAGTTCGTGAAACATCAGTTCCGCCAGCCGCGCCGTGGACCAATGAATAAAGGTGTTCAGTAACGGATCCGCGAACCAGCCCAGGGTTGAATACGCTGCAATATCGGCGACATAGACATCATCGCCGTCCGCCCGCAATTGGTCGGCCAAGCGCTGCGCGGCTTCGGCGTCGAAATAGCCGCGATAACTCAAGCAGCCTGCTATCGGGAAACACCAGCGACGCGGTTCCAGCGCCAGTTCCGGCGCAGCGAACACGTTTCTGACCACATAGGGCCGCTGCACGTCGGCGTAATTCCGGTAACTGTCATTGTCGGGCAGCGCCAGATCCGCGCTGGCGAAGGCGCGCAACGCCTGGGCGATTTCCAGCCGCTGGCGCAGGTTCGGGGCGGTCGTCGGATCGGCCAGCACCTCCGCTACCGGTCGGCGCGCCTGCAACAATTCCCATTGCCCTGCCGCCGCCTGGCGGTAATAGGCCAGTTCGGCGCACCCGGACAGCGCCAGCCCAAAGCCGGTCATGATAAAAAGTATCCAGAAAGTTCGCAGCATCGTTCGTAAAACCGTCTAAGGTTTATCAGCCGACGCGGATTACCCGTCAGAACATCCGCTGGGCATCTGATTATGCCTGTCACAGAACGCAAGCGATGAACGCAAGTACGATGGAAATTTATCTGGTCGGCGGCGCGGTGCGCGACGACCTGCTGGGCGTGCCGGTCCAGGAACGCGACTGGGTGGTGGTCGGCGCGACGCCCGACGATCTGTTGGCGCACGGTTTCCGGTCGGTCGGCAAGGACTTTCCGGTGTTCCTGCACCCGAATACGCACGAGGAATACGCGCTGGCCCGCACCGAACGCAAGACTGCGCCGGGCTATCATGGCTTCAGCGTCCACGCCGCGCCGGATGTGACGCTGGAAGAAGATCTGTTGCGCCGCGACCTGACCATCAATGCCATGGCCCGCGACGCTCAGGGTCGGCTGATCGATCCCTATCGCGGCGTCTGCGATCTGGAAACCCGCTGGCTGCGGCATGTCTCGCCGGCTTTCGCGGAAGATCCGGTGCGGATACTGCGGCTGGCCCGGTTCAGCGCCCGTTATGCGCGGCTGGGGTTCCGGGTCGCGCCGGAAACGCTGAACCTGATGCGGACCATGGTCGCCAGCGGCGAGGTGGACAGTCTGGTGCCGGAACGGGTGTGGGCGGAAACCGTGCGCGCCTTGGGCGAATCCCAGCCGGAACAGTTTATTGCGACTCTGCGCGAATGCGGGGCGCTGGCGCGGATTTTCCCGGAACTGGACCAGTTGTTCGGGGTGCCGCAACCCGCCGCGCATCATCCTGAGATTGATACCGGGGCGCATACCCTGCTGGCGCTGGCGCAGGCTGTGCGGCTGAATGCAGACGCAGTGGCCCGCTTCGCCGTACTGGTTCACGACCTCGGCAAGGGGACCACGCCGCCCGGCGAGTGGCCCCGCCACCACGGTCACGAACAGCGCGGCGCGGATTTGATTCGGGCGCTCTGTCAGCGGTTGCGGGTTCCCAACATGTACCGGGAACTGGGCGTGCTGACCGCGCGCTATCACACCCATTGCCACCGGGCGCTGGAGTTGCGCCCGAAAACACTGCTCAACACCCTGCAAGGGCTGGACGCCCTCCGCAAGCCGCAGCGCTTCGAGCAATTCCTCATCGCCTGTGAAGCCGATGCGCGGGGCCGAACCGGTCTGGAAAACCGGGATTATGTTCAGACCCAATTCATGCGCCAGGTTTATCAGGCGGCGGCAGCGGTTCAGGCGCGACCGTTGCTCGTGCAGGGGTTGACCGGACTGGCGCTGGCAGAGGCGTTACAGCAGGAACGGCTGGCGGCGATCACCGAGGTCCGGCGAGCGTTTCGAGCCTCCTGAGCGAGGCTGCGCGCCTTCAGCCTTATCCATCCATCCCCGCCTTTGGCGGTACGTAGCCCTCCGGCACTGCGGCCCCCTCTCCAAAGAAAAACTGCTCCATCTGCTGTTCCAGAAACTGGCGGGCCTTGGGTTCAAATGGCGTCAGCCGGTATTCGTTGATCAGCATGGTCTGCTGACGCAGCCATTGCTGCCAGGCCGGCTTGGACACGTTCTCAAAAATCCGCTGGCCCAGTTCTCCCGGATAAGGCAGGCGGTCCAGGCCTTCGGCTTCGACGCCGAGTTTGATGCACTTTACCATTCGAGCCATCGCTGATTCCCGTCGGTTTTACAGTTCGTTTGCCAAAGCCGCCAGCAGCCGCTGGACTGGCGCGGCGACCCCCCGATGATTGGAGTGGCCGGGGTTATACCAGACAAAACGCTCTCCTTCCATCACCCTGCCGATTGGCCCGGAGATCAGCCCCGGCACCGGGATGATGTCAAGCTGAAAATGGCTAAAACCGTGCCGTATCACGCCCCATGGCGGCTTGACCGCCACTGTCAATCCGAACTGCTGCTGGCACCAGGCGGCAATATCTACCTCCAGCGGGCATTCGGGAAAACTCCACAGCCCGCCCCAGACGCCAGCCGGCGGTCGGCGCTCCAGCAGCACCTCGCCCTCCAGCGTGCGCAGCAGCAACATGCGCGTGGCCCGCACCGGCAGTTCCCGGCGCGGTTTCGGCTCTGGATAGGCCATCTCGCGCCCCTGAGCGTGAGCGGCGCAACCATCCGCCAGCGGACACGCCAGGCAGTGCGGTCGGCGCGGCGTACAAATCATCGCGCCAAGATCCATCATGGCCTGGGTGTAATCCGCCACCCGTTGAGCCGGGGTGTAACGCTCCGCCAGCTCCCACAACGCCGTTTGCACCCGCGACTGGCCCGGCCAGCCCGCGACCGCTCCGAATCGCGCCAGCAGCCGTTTGACGTTGCCATCCAGAATCGGCTGACGCTGACCGGCGGCCAGCGCCAAAATGGCTCCTGCGGTCGAGCGACCGATGCCGGGCAACTGTTGCAGGATCGCCAGATCCAGCGGCATGGCTCCGTCATGCCGCTCGCAGAGCAGGCGCGCCGTTTGGTGCAAATGCCGGGCGCGAGCGTAATAGCCCAATCCAGCCCACAGCCGTAACACGTCATCCAGTTCGGCGCCAGCCAGCGTCCGAAGATCGGGAAACCGTTCCATAAAACGCTGATAATAGGGGATGACTGTCGCCACCTGGGTTTGTTGCAGCATGATCTCGGAGACCCAAATCCGGTAGGGCGTAGGATTTTCCTGCCAAGGCAACTGCTTGCGACCGTGCGCGTCGAACCAGTCCAGCACGCGCCGACTAAATTCATTTGGACTCATCGGGTTCCACTGCACGAGGATTGTGTTATGGCACGCATTCTGATCGCCGGTTGCGGTGATGTCGGCGCTACTCTGGGCCAGAGCCTGAGCGGGGCTGGGCATGAAATCTGGGGTCTGAAACGGCGCCCGGCGGATCTGCCGCCCGGCATTCGACCGCTGGCGGCGGATCTCACCGATCCAGCGACGCTAACCACGTTGCCGTCGGCGCTGGACTTCGTCGTCTACAGCGCCGCCGCCACCGGTTTCAGCGCGGACGCCTATCAAGCCGCTTATGTGACCGGCGTCCGCAACCTGTTGAACGCTTTGGCTGACGCCGGTCAGCAGCCTCGACGGTTGCTGTTCACCTCCAGCACCTCGGTTTACGCCCAGCACCAAGGCGAATGGGTGGACGAGGATTCGCCTGCTGAGGCGGACGGCTTTAGCGGGCGCTGCATCCGTGAAGGCGAGAGGCTGATGGGGACGAGCCGTTGGCCGGCAGTCGCCGTCCGTTTCGGCGGTATCTACGGCCCCGGTCGCACCCGGCTGATTGAAAGCGTCCGCGATGGCAGTGCGACCCGTCCCGCCGGCCCGCCGCTCTACACCAACCGCATCCATCGCGATGACTGCGCTCGGGTGCTGGAGCATCTGCTCTTTCTGCCGGATGCGGAGTCCATCTACCTCGCCGTGGACGATGATCCGGCGCCGCTGGACGAAGTGCTGGACTGGCTGGCGATCCAGGTAGGCGCGCCGAAACCGCCGCTGGCCGCGCATCCGCTGCTGAAGCCCGGCGCTCAAGCGGGTAGTCATCCTGCACTGCGGATGCGGGCCAGCAAGCGTTGCCGCAATGCCCGGTTGCGCGCCAGCGGTTTTAACTTTCGCTATCCCGGCTATCGGGAGGGCTACGCCGCGCTGCTGCGCGCCACGCAGGGTTAACCGTTGAGAGTAACCGGCGTCATTCAGAAGGCTGCGCCGGCGAAGTCGTAGCTCATCTCGCGATAGGGCTGTTGCAGGAAGAATCCCTGGATCAGATCGACGCCCAGCGACCATAGAATCGGCATCGCTTTCACGTCTTCCACCCCGCCGACGATGGTTAATGCGCCCAGGGTCTCCAGATTCTGCACCAGTTCGCGGAGCTGGGTCTGCTTGACCATATCCTTGGATAACTGGTTGACAAAATACATGTCCAGCTTGATGTAATCAGCTCCCAGGTTCTTGAGCAGTCCTAGCGAATCCGTGCCCCGCCCGAAGCGATCCAGGCAAAATCCGCAACCCAGTTGCTTGATGCCGCCCAGAAAACCGAACATGTCACGCATGTTACGCTCGGCCACCGACTCCGCCACCTCGAACACAATGCGCTGCGCCTCTACCCCCGCTTGTTCCAGCCGTTCACGCAGCCAAACGCTCAAAGTGCGGTCTTTTAACGTGATCGGCAGGAGCTTGATAAACAGAGTGGTTGCCAACTGCCGCTGCTTGAGCATATCAATGGCGTGTTCGATGACCCAGCGATCCAGCGTTACTCCCAGTTCGTGGTTGTGGACTACGCCAAACACGCTGCCTGGAACCAGATCCTGACCTTCCTTGTCGCGCAGGCGCAGGAGTACTTCATAACGTTCGTTGGCGTCGCCGCGTATGCTGGCGATGGGCTGGAACACCAGCCAGGTCCGCTCGTGTTCAACGATCTCATGCACCTGACTCAGCACCCGCCCCCGTGATGACATCTCCTGATCGCGCTTGGGCGCCGTCACCGGCTGTTGCAGATAGATCCGCTCGCCCTTGGCCTCCCGCGCCAGGCCACAGGCTGAATCCGCTCCCTGGATGAGCATCAGGTGTTCCTGACTGCGGTCGGTCGCCACGGAAATGCCAATGTTGGCTCGCAGGAGCAGAGCCTGATCGCCCACCTTGTAAAATCCGGTTTCCAGCGCGTCGCGGATCCGGCGGGCCAGCTTAAGCAGCGGTTCGCCGAGCAGATTGGGGATCATGATGGTAAAAATGGCGTCGCTGAATCGCGCTGCCGGTTGCTCGTGGTTCAGAATCTGGCGCAACCGGTTGGCGGCCTGCCCCACCACCTCATCGGCGGTCGCAACCCCGGCGGAATCACGGATAGCGCGCAGGTTATCCAGCATGATAAACATCACCGCCAGGGATCGAGCGCGCAGGCCCAGGGTTTCGATGGCACGCTCCAGCAGCATCAGGAACCGCCCACGGTTGTAGAGGCCGCTGACGGCATCGTTATCGGTCAGCGCGCCGAGTTTGACCCGCAGAGTGCGCGCGCGGCGCAAGCGCTGTTTGACCTCCCAGCATAGATGGCTGACCGGCGCCGGCTTAGCCAGGATGCTGGCGCCCGGCGCATCCAGATCCATCAGATAATGGGCTGTATCCGCTGGAAAACACAGCAGAATCATCGGCAGAATGTCATATTCACGATGCTGCGCGATCACCCGGGCCAGTTCCGGCCCGCTGATTTCCTTGATGTCCAGGTCGATCAGCAGCAGATCAGGCCGGAAGCGTTGAATGTCCTGCAACACTTGCAGCGGCTGAATCACGACGCGGGGGGTAATGCCTTCTTCCTCCAGCGCGCCCGCCATTTCCCACGCCTCGGCCGGCCGGTCGTTCACGATCAGAACCCGGTAATAGCTTTCGGAGGTCTGCGGCAGCAGCAGTTCCCGCAGCGCGGTCAGCACCTCATCGTAATTAAGCGGCTTGTTGAAGTAGGCGGTGCTGCCCGCCCGCACCGCCTCCAGCCGCGCCGACATGTCGTTGCGTTCAGCCAGAAACAGCACGGGCGCCCGTAGCCCCACTTGCTCGCGCAGGGTAGCGATCAGCGCCGTGGCCGCCTCCGCACCCTCGGGGAAATCCACGTCAAGAATAATGGCGCCGGGCACACGGTCGTGCAGCCGCTCTTCGGCCTCGGTCAAGCTGGTGATATGCCGCACCCGATAGCTTGAATCTTCGAGTTTTCCAACCAGTGACGTCTGTTCATCGGGGGTGATGACGAAGATTTCCGGGTGCGGCGCCAGCAGCGGGCGCGTCCGCGGATCATCGCTCGTACTGCGACTACTGGAATTAACCAGAAAGTGCCGCAATGCATCGATCAGCGCGGTCAGCCGCTGGCGCTCAGGCTCATGGGGTACGCCGCTAACGGCGAGGCAGTTCTTGACATGCTGTTCCAACTGCGCAATCAGGTTACTCAGGGACTCATCGCCAGCGGGTATGTTCTTCGCCATATCCTGCGCCAGGCGCCCCAGCATCGCGAACGACTTGGCGTTCCACTTGACGTAGTACAGCTTTTGCCACAAATCCTCAATCAGCTTCAGGTGATTGAGGCACCGAAGGCGCTGGCTCTCTGGGCTATCTGCCTGGCTCAAGACCCCTCTCCTTTTTTTGTCTTACCGTGCGCCGAACCTTCCGCGCCCAGGATTGCCCTGCAATGCCGGGCATCTCTGCGTAGCGTCTGGCGGGCGTCACCTCGGTCGGTCAACGTTCCACCTGGGTCACGTCCCGCACCGCGCCACAGGCGGCGCTGGTGGTCATGGCGGCGTAGGCGCGCAATGCCGGAGATACCGAACGCTGACGGCTGGCCGGCTTCCACGCCGCCGCGCCGCACGCCTGCATTGCGGCCCGCCGCCGTTGCAACTCCGCATCGCTGACCGCCAGATGGACGCTGCGGTTGGGGATATCAATCTCGATCCGGTCGCCCTCTTCGACCAGCGCAATCGCGCCGCCTTCAGTCGCTTCCGGCGAGACGTGGCCGATGGACAGCCCGGAGGTGCCGCCGGAAAAGCGCCCGTCGGTAAGCAGGGCGCAGACCTTGCCCAGCCCTTTGGACTTGAGATAGCTGGTGGGATACAGCATTTCCTGCATTCCCGGCCCGCCGCGCGGCCCTTCGTAGCGAATCAGCACCACGTCGCCCGGTTGAATCCGACCGCTCAGAATGGCTTCAACTGCATCCTCCTGACTCTCCATGATCCGCGCCGGTCCCTGGAAGGTCAGGCTGCCCTCGTCTACGCCTGCGGTTTTGACGATACAGCCGTGTTCGGCGATGTTGCCATAGAGTACAGCCAGCCCACCGTCCTGCGAATAGGCGTGGGCGCGGGTACGAATGCAGCCGTTCTCGCGATCCAGATCCAGGCTCGGCCAGCGGGTGGCCTGGCTGAACGCTTCCTGGGTGGGGATGCCGGCGGGTCCTGCCAGATAGCGCAGCCGGGCCTCGTCCCAGGACGTGGCGCGGGCGATGTCCCAGCGATCCAGCGCTTCGGCCATGGTCTCGCTGTGGACGGTGCGCACCTCGCGATGCAGCAGCCCGGCGCGATCCAGTTCGCCCAGAATGGCGATCACGCCGCCGGCCCGATGGACATCTTCCATATGATATTTCTGGGTGGCGGGCGCGACCTTGCACAGGTTCGGCACCCGGCGCGACAATCGGTCAATATCGCGCATGGTGAAATCCACCCCGGCCTCATGCGCGGCGGCCAGCAGGTGCAACACGGTGTTGGTGGAGCCGCCCATGGCGACATCGAGACTGATGGCGTTCTCGAACGCCGCGAAGCTGGCGATGCCGCGCGGCAGCACCGACTCGTCGCCCTGTTCGTAATAGCGCCGGGCCAGATCAACGATGCGCCGTCCCGCTTCCAGGAACAGTTCGCGGCGGTCGGCGTGGGTCGCCAGCAGCGAGCCGTTGCCGGGCAGGCTCAAGCCCAGCGCCTCGGTCAGGCAGTTCATGGAGTTGGCGGTAAACATGCCGGAGCAGGAGCCGCAGGTGGGGCAGGCCGAGCGTTCCAGTTCTGCGACCGTGGCGTCGTCGAGGCTGGAATCGGCGGCGGCGACCATGGCGTCCACCAGATCCAGCTTCACATCCTTGCCCGCCAGACGGGTTTTGCCGGCTTCCATCGGCCCGCCGGAGACGAAAACGGCGGGAATGTTCAGGCGCATGGCGGCGATCAACATGCCGGGGGTGATCTTGTCGCAGTTGGAAATGCACACCAGCGCGTCGGCGCAGTGGGCATTGACCATATACTCCACCGAGTCGGCGATCAGTTCGCGGGAAGGAAGCGAATACAGCATCCCGCCGTGACCCATGGCGATGCCGTCATCAACGGCGATGGTGTTGAATTCCTTGGCGATGCCGCCGGCTTTCTCGATCTCGCGGGCCACCAGTTGCCCCAGGTCTTTCAGGTGGACGTGGCCGGGCACGAACTGGGTGAAGGAATTGGATATGGCAATGATCGGTTTGCCGAAGTCGCCGTCCTTGACGCCGGTGGCTCGCCACAGGGCGCGGGCGCCCGCCATGTTGCGGCCGTGGGTGGTGGTGCGGGAACGGTAATCGGGCATATCAGGCTCCACGAGACTGGAAATGAAAGCGGAACAACCGGGAAAGGCTGCTGAGCATATTGAAAATTCTACGTCAATTTGCAGCATTCGTGGCGTGAATCCGCTGGAACCGCGCGCTGCTGTCCAGGCCAAAGCAAAAGTTCTGGCTCTGCGACGGTCAAGGCGTAAAGCTCTGCTGCAAACAGCGAGGTGATAGCGATGGCAGACGATAACGAAATTTCCCCACTTCCGCTGAACGGATTGGAAGAGAGCCGGCGCGCATTGCTGGAACTGCTCGGCGGGATGCGGCGCACCCTGTATTTGTATACGCCGCTGGTGCGACCGGAGTTGTACAACGACGCCGATGTGCTGGCCGCTATCCGCAGCCGGGTGGTGATGCAGCCGAAAGTCCAGTTTCAACTGGTGTTGCCGTCGGCGCGGGAGTGGCGGAGCGCCTGTCCGGGACTGGCGCGACTGGCGGAGCGCTTGACCACCGCGCTGCTGCTGCGCACTCCGGATCGGCGGGAACTCCCGGACTGGCCGGAACTGGGGCAGGCGTTCGCTATCGCTGATGAGCGGGCGCTGTTGCGTTTCAGCGACCCGCGTCGCCTGATCGGTGAGTATCATTCTCAACCCGGCGAGCGGATGAAGGATTTGTTGGAACGCTTCCGCGCAATCTGGGACCGGGCGCAACCCGATCCCGACCTGCGGGTGCTGAACCTCTAGGTCGGAGCCGAACCCCAGCGTTCCCGCAGTTGCGTCCGGTTCAGTTCCAGCCATTGCAGGGCGATGATCGGCGCGGCGGAGTTGATGCGGCCGGAGCGCAGCAGGTTCAGCGCCTCGCTGCGGGAAACGACATGCAACCGGATATCCTCGTGTTCAGCAGCGACGCCACGGATCTCGCTGGTGATGGTCGTAGCATCCACCCGCCCGCAGAACAGGGTGATGCTTTCGGACGTGCCGCCTGGACTGACCAGATAACGGCAGATGGGGAGGAGATCGAGCAGCTCGCAACCGGCTTCCTCGGCGGTTTCGCGCTGCGCCACCGCCTCGGTGGTTTCGCCCGGATGGTCAATAATCCCGGCGACGATTTCCAGCAGCCAGGGACCGCCGGGAAATTTCAGCGCCCCGACCCGAAACTGCTCCAGTAAAACCACCTGGTCGGAGGCAGGGTCATACAGCAGCACCGCGACCGCATGGCCGCGCTCCAGACATTCGCGGGTCATCTCCGCACTCCAGCCGCCGGCGAACAGCTCATGCCGCAGCCGGTACTTTTCCATGCGGAAAAATCCGCGATAGCCGATAGACTTGTCGAGTATCTCAAACTGATAGTTCATGCCACAGATCCCGCGAGGGTGAAGATCATTGAAATGGAATCTACCCTGAAGATTCCAGGCGATTTCAGTATAAGGCAGACCTGATGATCCATCGGGTCTTGCCACCGATCACAGGAGGATGAACAATGAAGCGGGCAACGTCCAAGCGATCAATCCTGATGGCGGCGATAGCCGGTCTGCTATCGCAAGCCTGTGGCGGAGGCGGGGGGAGCGACAATCCCACGCCGCCTACGACCAAATATACGTTGAGCGGAACCATTCGTCCGGCTTCGGGCGCCGCTGTGGACAGCGATGTCAATGATCCCGTGGCCTCTTACCAATCCAACGACACCATCGCCAATGCTCAGCCGATTCCCAATCCGGTCACGCTGGGCGGCTACGTCAATCAGCCTGGCAGCGGCCCCAGCGGAAGGTCGCGCGCTGCCGGCGATGAGGTGGACATCTACAAGGTCAGCCTGCTGGCCGGCCAGCCGATCAACCTGCTGATCGCCGGCGATGGCGTCAAGGACGACCTGGACCTGGGGTTGGCCGATCTCAGCGGTAAAATCCTCGATGCCTCCGCCAGCCAGAGCCGGGCGGAATCGCTGACGGTCAAGACCGACGGCGATTATCTGGTGGTGGTGGCGGTGGATAAAGGCGCTTCCAACTATGTGTTGACCATTGGTCAATCGCTGACGCCAACCGAAGCGGGAACGCGGCTGCGGCTGAGCGATCCCTTTGTCGCTGGAGAAGCCATCGTCCGCTTTAAGGAGAAGGGGGCCAGCGGGTTGCGAACCCAGGCGCAAGCGCTGGGTGCGACCAGGAACAGGGCGGATGAGCGCGAAGAGCGTAACAGGCTACTGAATTTGACGGCGTTAAAGCAAACCAGCGCGTACTCGGCGCTGGCGGGCGCGGATGCACCCGGCTTCCCCGGCGGTTTCCAGGCTGACGATCCGGTCCTGCAGAACCGGCTGGAAACTTTGTACCTCATCAAGGCGCTGAAACGACACCCCGATGTCGCGGATGCTGCGCCCAATTTCATCCGTCAGGCGCAGTTCGTCCCCAACGATCCGCTTTATCAGTTCCAGTGGCATTACCCGCAGATCAACCTGCCGCAAACCTGGGATATCACCACCGGCGCCAACGCCATCGTGGCGGTGATTGATACCGGCGTGGCGCTCAGTCATCCCGATCTGCAAGGGCAACTGGTGGAGGGGTATGACTTCATCAGCGATCCAGTTAACGCGGGTGATGGCGATGGCATTGACCGTGATCCCAACGATCCCGGCGATCATTCCAATCCTGACGGCAGCAGCTCCTTTCACGGCACCCATGTGAGCGGCACGGTCGCCGCCGCCACCAACAACAGCATCGGCGTGGCCGGAGTGGCCTTCAACGCCAAGGTAATGCCGCTGCGGGCCTGTGCGGCCGGCTCGGCGGCACGTGATTATGACATTGAGCAGGCGGCCCGCTTCGCCGCCCGATTGCCCAATGACTCCGGCACGACGCCGCCGCGCCGCGCCGACGTGATCAATCTGAGCGTTGGCGGCCCCGGTTCCTCATCCGCTTCCCAGGCGGTTTACGCTCAGGTGCGCGCTGCGGGCGTGGTCATCGTCGCTGCGGCGAGCAATGAAGCCAGCAGCGATCCATCCTATCCCGCCGGCTATCCGGGCGTGATCGGAGTCAGCGCGGTGGACATCAACAAAAATCTGGCGTCGTACTCCAACTTCGGACCTTGGGTCAGCGTGGCTGCGCCCGGCGGCAGCACGGCCAGAGACGTGAACGGCGACGGCAAACCGGATGGCGTTCTCAGCACAGTCGCTACTGATAGCAGTGGTACGCTGGTCAACGACTACGTGATCTGGCAGGGCACTTCAATGGCGACGCCGCACATGGCCGGAGTTGTGGCGTTAATGAAATCGGTCGCTCCCACACTGACGCCGGCGGATATTGCCAGCCTGTTGTCCAGCGGAGCGCTTACCGAAGATCT
The DNA here is from genome assembly GCA_002352185.1 of Competibacteraceae bacterium UBA2788. GTDB lineage: Bacteria > Pseudomonadota > Gammaproteobacteria > Competibacterales > Competibacteraceae > Contendibacter. The sequence continues at coordinate 9,448 of DEHY01000180.1, read as the reverse complement.
GGGCACGCCGGGAAAGGATGACAAGTTTGGCTATGGTCTGATCAACGCTTATAAAGCCGTGACCGCTGCGGCCAGCACGGGGAGCAATCCGGTGAATCCGACCCCGATCTTGGCCGTGAGTCCGTCGGCGCTGAATTTTGGGATCGGTCTGAACAGCCAGACGCTCACGGTGTTGAATGGCGGCGGCGGCAATCTGACGGTGAGTTCGCCCACGGAGGATTCCGGCGGCTGGCTGAGCGTAACCCCGGCCCGGATCAATACCAGCGGCATGGGCGACTACACGGTTGCGGTGCGGCGCGATGGCCTGGCGGATGGCGTATACAGCGCAACGATCAACTTCAGATCCAGCGCCAACGAGGTTCAAGTGCGGGTGATCATGCAGATCGCCAACAACCTGAGCGCCGGCGCGGTCGGCCAGCAGTATGTGCTCCTGGTGGATCCAAAGACAGGAGATGCCATTATCGATGTGACTGCGGTGCGGCAGCCGAATGGCAGCTACACCTACACCCTGGACAATGTATCCGCAGGCAGCTACGAAATTTTTGCCGGAACGGATTCCAACAATAACCAGTTTGTTTGCGATGTTGGCGAGTCCTGCGGCGCGTACATCACTACGGACGCGCCGGTGGTGATCGAGGTCAACCAGAATCGGAGCGGACTGGACTTCGTCAGCGGCTTCACCGTCAATCTGGCGGATTTCAAATCGGTGGGTGAAGGCAACCGCGAAACCGGGAAGCGGCGCAGTTCAGCCCGACAGGTGGGGACGGCGCGATGAGGAGCCTGGTCTGGACGACGCTGGCGATGCTGGCGCTGGCGTCGGGCTGCGCCCAGGACGGCGCAGGCAGGCCGGGCGACCGTTCGCTGTTGGTGAAAGCGCTGTACGGCAGCGGCCAGTGCGGTGGTCTGGAGCGTCCAGCCGTGGTTTGGATCGCTGACCCGGAGGCGTGGCGGCGGTGGTACGGGCGGGTGGTCAGTCTGCGGATGACGCCGCCACCACCGCCGCCGGTGGATTTCCCCCGCGAGGGCGTATTGCTGGTGGCGATGGGACAGCGACCCTCATCCGGTTATGGCCTGAGCCTGGCCGGGGAATCCACTGCGGTGCGGGACGGAGTGCTGACGGTGCGGGTGGACTGGCGCGAGCCGCCGCCCGGTTATCGGCAAGCACAGGTCATGACCAGTCCCTGCCTGCTGGCGTTATTGTCCGCCGCCTCGTTTACCCGCATGCAGATTTTGGATCAGGAAGGCCGGGTGCGGCTGGAAGGCGTCCGCTCGCCCGCCGAGTGAGCGGATCTTGCCGATAAAATGCCTGCAATTGCCGATAAACGTCCGGGTAGTTGTCGGCGACCACTTCCGGCGCCTCGAAAAACGCTTCGCTGATGACGGCGAAAAATTCAGCGGGGCTGTCGGCGGCGTAAGGATCCAGCGCCGTCGGTCGGCCCCAATTCACTTCCCGGCGCAAACTCCGATAGGCAGCGGTGAAAGCGCGGCTCCAGTCTTGCATTGCCATGGTCCGATGCAGGGGAGGCAGGCCGTTGGCCTCGCCGGTCAACATATCGAGCTTGTGGGCCATTTCGTGAATCACTACGTTGAGGCCGGCTTCATGGGAGGGGTCCGCAAGGTCCGCCCAGGACAGAATCACTGGACCCCGTTGCCACGCCTCGCCGATCAGCGGGCGGTGGACGCGGTGTACCAGCCCGGTGGCGTCGGTGTATTCGTGGTGGGCGAGAAAGCCTGCGGGATACAGAATCACCGAGCGCCAGCCCCGGTAGTAGTCCAATCCCAGATTGAGGATAGGCAGGCAGGCCTGGGCGGCGATGATCGGCCCCATGTCCGGCGTCAGCTCCAGCCCAAGCCCACCCGCCGGCTCCAGCGTCTTCTCGCGCAGGAATAGCGTCGCCAAATCGCGCAGGCGTTCCTGTTCTGCCGGGTTCAATCCGTCCAGAAGTGGCAAACGGGCGACCGTCAACCGCCACTGGGTTTCGGGAATGCGGGCGCGTTCAAGCCGCCGCTGGCGCCAGTTCCGGCATGGATTGAGCAGGCAATTGCGCAGGCTGTCCTTGACGCTGCGCCATCGCGCCCGCATACTTATTAGATATTTCGTCAATTCCTTCCTCATGGCTACGTAGCTCAGCCGGTTAGAGCACGGCACTCATAATGCCGGTGTCGGTGGTTCGAGTCCACCCGTAGCCACCATTGAATCAATCGCTTACACCGCCTTTCACGACCCATGGTTTTGGACGGGGCGCTTTAGGCGCCTCCTGTCTCAAGGCTGTAATCCCATCTCTTGATCCTATTCGACAGCCGTTGCCTGCCCGTCGCATTCACTTCTCCATGATCCTGCCCGATTTTGTCCAGCGCGATGTGGCGCTGGATCGCCTTAATACCTTTGCATTGTCTGCCCGCGCGGCCTGGTTTGCGGATGTTGCCGAACCGGCGCAACTGGTGGCGTTGACCCGCGCTCCCGGCTGGCGAAAGCTGCGACGCTTCGTCCTCGGCGGCGGCAGCAATCTGCTGCTGACCGGCGATTTCGACGGCCTGATGCTGCATGTCTGCATTCCTGGACGGAAGTTGATCGCGGAAGAGGCCGACGCCTGGATGGTGCGCGCCGGTGCGGGAGAGAATTGGCATGAGTTCGTGCGCTGGACGCTGGAGCAGGGCTGGCCGGGGCTGGAGAACCTGTCGCTGATTCCCGGCACGGTCGGCGCCGCCCCGATCCAGAACATCGGCGCGTATGGCCTGGAAGTGGCGGAGCGGTTCCAGCATCTGGAAGCGCTGGATTTGGCGACGGGGGAAACGGTCCTTTTCGACCGCGCCGCCTGCCAGTTCGGCTACCGGGACAGCGTGTTCAAACGCGCCGCCGCCGGACAGTATCTGATTAGCGCCGTGACGTTCCGGCTCCCCAAACGCTGGCGGCCGGTCACTCGCTACGCCGATGTGGCGCAAGAGCTGACAGCCCTTGGCATCACCCATCCGACCGCGACCGACGTTTCCGATGCGGTGAGCGCAATCCGACGGCGCAAACTACCGGACCCGGCGCAGCTCGGCAACGCCGGCAGCTTCTTCAAGAATCCGGTGGTGGACGCAGCGACGTTTCGGCGCTTCATCGCCCGTTACCCGGACGCGCCCCATTATCCGCAACCCGATGGCGCGGTGAAGCTGGCCGCCGGCTGGCTGATTGAACGCTGCGGCTGGAAGGGGCGGAATCTGGGATCGGCGGGCGTCTATGAGCAACAGGCGCTGGTGCTGGTCAATCGCGGCGGGGCGTGCGGCGAGGAGGTGCTGCGGCTGGCGCGGGCGATTCAGGACTCGGTGCAGACTACGTTCGCCGTGGCGCTGGAGCCAGAACCGGTGGTGCTTTGAGTTACTTCAACGCCGGTTCCAGCACCGACCAGACCTGGTCCAGAATGCGCGGCTGCGCGTTGGCGCGGGGATGCAGGCCATCCTCCTGAATCAGCGCCGGATTGCCCGCGACTCCGTCCAGCAGGAACGGAATCAGCAGCGCGTTATACCGCTTCGCCAGTTCGCTGAAGGTCGCCTGAAACTTTTGCGTATACAGCGGGCCATAATTCGGCGGAATCCGCATCTCGGCCAACAGCACTTGCGCGCCCGCCTGTTGCGACAATTCAATGATGCGCGCCAGATTGGCGGTCATCTCCATCAGAGGTTGTCCGCGCAGCCCGTCATTGGCGCCGAGTTCCACAATGACGATAGTAGGCTGGTCGCGCCTCAATGCCGCTGGCAGTCGGCTTAGGCCGCCGCTGGTGGTGTCGCCGCTAATGCTGGAGTTGACCACCCGATGCGGGAAGCCGCGTTCCGCCAACCGGCGTTGCAGCAGGCTGACCCAGCCCTGATCGGCGGGGATGCCATAAGCCGCGCTTAAACTGTCGCCCAGCACCAGAATCGCTGGCGATCCGGCCTGAACCTGAGCGCTTAACAAAGCTGCCAGCCACAGCAGCAACAGTGGAAGCCCATATGAGCCATGCGTTTTCATCATCGGTTTCAATCCAGGCCGACCCATTCAGGCCGGCGCAACCCGTGAACGACAGTATAAGCGTAGCGGCCACGCCCGCATCGGACAACCTGACCGCCGATCCGATGGTGCGGGTGGAGCAACTGGGCAAGCAGGTGGTCAGCCCGGAAGGGCCGCTGGTCATCCTCGACGATATCAATTTCACCATTATGCGCGGCGAGAGTGTGGCGGTGGTTGGGGCGTCCGGTTCCGGCAAGTCTACTTTGCTGGGTTTATTGGCGGGTCTGGATATGCCGACGAGTGGCCGGGCGTGGCTGGCGGGCGTTGATCTTGGCAGTCTGGACGAGGATGGTCGCGCCCTGCTGCGGGCGCAACGGGTCGGTTTCGTGTTCCAGTCCTTCCAACTGCTGAATGGCCTGACCGCGCTGGAAAACGTGCTGCTGCCGCTGGAGCTGGCCGGTCAGCCCGACGCCCACCGGCAAGCGCTGGAACTGCTGGAGCGAGTCGGCCTCAAGGCCCGCGCCCGGCACTATCCCACCCAACTGTCGGGCGGCGAACAGCAGCGCGTCGCCATTGCCCGCGCCTTCGCCGGCAATCCCGACGTGCTGTTCGCGGATGAACCCACCGGGAATCTCGATCAGAAAACCGGTCATCGCATCATTGAACTGCTGTTCGCGCTCAATCGGGAGCAGGGCGCAACCCTGATTCTGGTCACGCACGATCCAGAACTGGCGGCCTATTGCGACCGGATTCTGGAGCTGGACGATGGACGATTGCGCGTTGAGTCGCTGCCATGTTGATTTGTTGCCGTCATCCCTAATCCTGAGCCTGAACGACCGTTGCACTCCGGGCGAGATGACCGTTACCGATTTCGAGTCAGACGAAACACCTTTTGAATCAACAACCGGGCGCGGGCTGTCAAACGAATACCGGCTATAACCGGACGCTGAAACGACTCGGCCGGCTACGCTGCGGCTACGCTGCCATCAGCGGCACAACGCCTCGCACGGCGAGCGGTCCTGATCGCCATCCGGCCCGATCACTCCACTCAGTGAATTCTCGTCACTCCGTCATCACCGCCACGTTGCTCACCACACTGTTCAATGAAGCCATAGCGGCTCCCGCCATCCCCTCCATCACCTTGGCTGCGTCCAGATTGATGGCCGCCATGGCCGCCATCCTTTCCAGATCCGCAGCCGCAACCTCCCCGACCGCCTCCCGGTAGGTCTCCGTGACGCCTTCGTTCAGCTGCGTTACGGCATGCAACCGGCGAATCTCCTGTTCGGCCTGCTTTAGCGCCAGTTCGATTTTCCGGACAAATTCATCGGCCTGGGCCTGATACACCTTCAGATCAAACCGGCCTTTATCCAGCGACGTTTTCACCGGAAACAGCGCGGTCCGGACCTTGGCCTTGAATTCCTCAATCACCTGCGCATTGCGCTGGACGTTCACCTCTATCCGGGTTTTTTCGGCCTGGGCGCGGGCGGCGAAACCGCGCACCGCCGCTTCAAAAAAGTCGATCTTTTTCAGTTCCGCCGCCTGGCGCGCCCGGTCGCCCTCAATCTCCGCCTGGAGGGCGCGCACCCGGGCTTCCCGCGCATCGCCGCGCGCCGCCACGGCACGGACTTGCGCCTCGAACCCCTGGAGCTGGGCTTCCCGCCGCCTAAGTTCCTGGTTCAGCGCCGCGACCTCTCCGGCATAGGTTTCCGCCGCGAGGTCCAGCGCGGCTTCTTCGGCCTCCAGTTGCCGGACCTGTTCGGCATTCACCGCCTGGCGCGCCTGCTCGGCCTGGATGCGGGCCTGGGCCACCGCCTGGTGCGCCAGCGCGATCTGCAACCGGCCTTCAAACTGCTGGAGCTTGACGCGGTCGATCTGATACCCGATGTCGGCCTTGAGCAGCTGACCGGACTCGAAGGCTTTAATCAGCGCCGCCGTCTTGGCGGTTGCGTACCGGCGGGCCAGATCAAAGGCGCGGTTTAGTAACTGCGCTTCCTGGATCTGGAGCATCAGGACGGTGCTGCGAAATTTCGTATACAGGTCCATGACCAACCGGGACTGCTGTAACGCCAGTTCCGCATCCTGCACCGCCCGGTGATTCGCCGCCGTTTGTTCCAGCGCCAGCCCGTCCCGCTGCGCCTGCTGCATCAGCGCGGCGCGCACCGCTGCGGGCAGCGTCCAGCCGCCGGCGGTCCCGGCCTCCCGCACCGCCGCCTGAAGGCGCTGGCGCTCCTGCGTCACCGCCTCCTGCAAGCGGGCATTCAGATCGGCGGTGATGGCGGCGCTCAACCCCGAGGTGCGCTCCTGAATTTCCGCGTGCAGCGCCGCGCGCAGCGCCACGATCCAGTCCGGGAGTACCGCCGCAAGGGTTTGCGCGTGCAAGGTTCCGATCCCGCCGGGTTCCAGCTCGCCCAGCACGGCATTCACCGTATCGTCAAACCGGTTCTCGTCGAAGTCCGGCGGCGGCGGGGGCGGGTCTGCGAAATGCACGTGGGGATCAGGCTCGCCGCCGACTCCGCTCCAACTTCCGCCCAACGGCGTCAGGTCCAGCAGCGTAGGGGGGTTCGGCGGGTCAAGGGGCAGGGATTCCAGCGGCGTGGCGGTCCAATCCACCGCGCTCAGCGCCTCCGGGAAGGTCGGCGGCGGGCCGGGCCGGGCCGAGGCAATGCGCACCGCGCCCAGCGTCGGCGGCGACAAATCAAGGGTCCGGGTGAAGGCGTCCACGTCCTGCGTCTGGGCGGGCGGCGGCGGCGTCGGCTCGGTCAGGGTCGGGAAGCCGGGCGGCGGGACGGGCGAAGGCGCGAACTCGAACGACTGCTTCCCAACGCTCTGCGGCGCCTTGATCTCCTGGGGCAGCGGCGGCAGAGTCACGCTGTTGTCCAGCGCCGCAATCGCCGCTGCAATCAGCGCATCGCCCTGGCGCGCAGCGCTGCGAGCCAGGGTTTTGACCAGCGTCATTTGCTCGGACAGGGCGCTCAAGAGGATGCCGTCTCCTCGCTCACCGCCAGCGAATTCAGCGCCGTCAGCGCCGATTCCGCCAGCGCGCCGTAGACGCGGGCGCTCCCGACCCGGATCTGACCCTGGGTTTTACGCCGACTCAGGTCCAGCGCTTGTCCTTTCAGACGGTAGGTCAAGTCGGATCGCATCCGTTGTAATTCCGCTCTGGCGGTTTCAATCTCTTTCTCCAGGTCCAGTCGTTGCTGCTCGCTCTGCGCTTCTCCTTCGGCCACCGCCGCTTGCCCGCCCGCCCGCAGCGCTTCAACCGCCGTATCCGCGACCGCCACCTGCAAGCGAAATTCCTCTTCCACCGCGTTCAGTTCCGCGTCGGCCCGCGCCAGATTCTGGGCATTTGCCGCCGTCTGCGCCCGAATCGTCGCTGCTGTAGCCTGGGCCTGGGCCGTAAACTGCTGGATTTGGGCGTCATACAGGCGCGCCTGCGCCGTCAGCCCCTCCACCTTGGCGGCCTCCCCGTGCAGCTGCGCCGAGAACGCCTCCCATTCCAGGCGGTGTTGCTTTATTTGGGCTTCAAACTGCTGGATTTTGATGGCGTAGAGCCGCACCGGCAGAATTTTGCTGTCCAGCTCCAGGCGGCGCGCTTCCTGCTGCGTCGCCTTCAGCTTCACCAGCCGCCGCACATCCGCCAACTGCACCTGGTGGCGGTTGAGCGCCATCGTATTGTACTGCGCTTCGACCCTTGTCTGTTCCGCCTCGGCGCGGGCCACGTCGGCGGCGTTCTTGCGGACGGTGATGAGCGCGTCCAGCCGCCGGCCTTGCAGGGCGTTGTACTTTTCGTACAGCGCGACCTCCTGTTGTTTGACGGTCAGGACTTGCGTCGCCAGCTCCAGCGCGGTTTCACCGCAGTGCAGCGCGATTTCGTAGCCGTGCAGGATGCGCTCGGCTTCTTTCAGTTGCAAATCAACCGCCGTCGTCAACAGTGTTTGCGCCAGAGTCAGCGTGTGTTGTGCGAGATCCTGCTCCTTCCCGGCGCGCTGACGGCGAATCTCGATAGCGGCGGCCACGGCGGCCTGGGCGCCGGCCCGTTCCAGCGCCAGCTCCCCGGCCATCCGATCCGCGCCCGGCAGCATCCAGGCATCGGCCTGGGTTTGAGCGTCCAGCCCGGCGGCGGCTTTGGCGGACTCCGTCGCCTGCGCCATCCGCTGCTGGGCGTAGCGTCGCAGATCCTCTCCGGCGTCGCTCGCGGCGGCAGTGACCTCGCCGCGCAAGCGCTGCTGTACGGCGCGGATCAACAGCGAATCCAGATCGGTGATCGCCGCCGCCGGTCCCCGATCCGGGATCACCGTGCGCGCCCACGCCAGCCCCTGGGCGAACGCCCCGCGAAAATCCACAGCAAGCGCCGCGATCTGAGGTTCCGCCACCGGGGGCGGAGCGCCGCCCACGCCCGCCAACGGCTGACGGACGGGAGGATCGAGGGCGTCGCCTTCCCGCAGCCGGGTCGTAGGCGCGGTCGGCAGCGCCAGCCCGGTGGGCAGCCCGGGGGGCTGGACGGTTTCGGCGTTCTCCCAACGAAGTGGCTCATAGTGGAATGACGGGAGATCCAGCGTGGGGACGGGTTCGGCAAAATTCAGTTCTGCGGGGATGATCGGCGTCAGCCGTCCCAGCTCAGGACGCACATACGGCTTCACGATCAGCGACGGCGGCGGCTGAATCTCGAACGGATTGGGGGGCTGCGACGGCGTCAGCTCCACCTTCAGATCAAAATCCGCCGCCGGCTTTTCCCCGGTCAGGATGGCCGCTGCGTCCTGAGCGAGCGCCGAGGCTTCGCTCAGCGCCGCGCGGGCTTCCTGTTTGATCAGGTTCAACGCCGCTTCGACATCCGCTCTAACGCTCATTTGGACCTCCTGGACAGGGCTTCGACCTCAAACTTCAGCCCGGCCACATCGAACCGGCCCCCGTTGCGGTTCCGCAGCGTCAGCCCCACGGTATGGAACGTCACTCCTTTACCCAGGCCGACCCGATGGCTGCCCATCGCGGTTTGCGCATCGCCGTCCGTCTGGTATTTCCATTCCTGTTCTTCGTCCGGGATCAGGGTCAGCGCCACGCCGTCGACAATGCGCCCGTAAAGCCACACCTCGTCCAGCCGCCGGCGATAAAAAGAGCCGAACGCTTGCGGAGCCAGCCGCAGGGTCGCCGCAATCGGCGCGCCGGCGTCCTGATCGCCTTCGATGCGATACAGCGTGCCGTTGAACAGCCCATAAAGAGCGCCGTGGGCCGCGACCAGGGTGGAGAACGGACACGGCGTCCATTGGGTCACGGCGCGGGTGGCAAGGTTGATCACGTAGCCGGTCGAAGTCGCCGCAGGATCATACGCAGTGCGGGCGGTGGCGGCCAGCGTCAACGCCGGCAGGCGCAGCAGCGCCGAGTGGGGACCGCCGGCGCGCAGTTCCAGCACCGGCAGGGTCAGCGCCACCCGCGCGACCGCCTGCACCGTGCCGGTCGCGCTCAGGCGCAGCCGGGGCAGCT